>CALEZA010000054.1 GCA_937927965.1 uncultured Candidatus Planktophila sp. | reverse complement strand
CAACTCTTGGCTTTGAGTCCTACTTTCTCACCGTTGCAGATATCACCGATATGGCACGCGATAAAGGAATACGCGTTGCAGCAAGAGGAAGCGGTGCAGGATCTTTAATCTGCCACCTTCTTGGAATTTCAGGGGTAGATCCTTTAGAACACGGCCTTCTCATGGAGCGCTTCTCATCACCACTGCGGCGAGCACTCCCTGATATCGATATCGATGTTGAGTCAGCGCGACGATTAGAAATCTATGATGCAATTTTTGCTCGCTATGGTGCAGAGAAATTTAATGCACCAGGTGCAATATCGCGTTGTGCGACAGTTGCAATGGTGGAGACCTATAGAGCTCGCCATGCAATTCGTGATGCAGGGGCCGCTCTCGGTCTTCCAGCAGCCGAGATTGATCTTCTTGCGAAATCAATGCCTCATGTGAGGGCTGCCAATATCACCGCAGCTCTCCAATCACTGCCTGAACTAAAGTCACTTAATACATCTGCCCCTTTGATGGCGATGACTATCGCGCTTGCACAAAGACTCGATGGTCTTCCTCGTCATCTCTCCATGCATCCATGTGCAATAGCGCTCTCTGATTCCACCCTCCTTAATCGTGCACCCTTGCAGATTGGTGCAAGCGGATATCCAATGCTGGAGTTCGATAAAGATGATGTTGAGGATATTGGACTTCTAAAGCTCGATGTTCTCGGGGTGAGGATGCAATCTGCGATTGCCCATGCAGTCAGAGAGATTCGAACCCATCATGATCCCGACTTTGATATCGATGCAGTTCCACTCGATGATGAAGATACCTATCGCCTTATTCAATCCACTCACACGCTAGGACTCTTTCAAATCGAAAGTCCTGGACAACGCGAACTCGTTGGAAAGTTACAACCTCGCACCTTCAACGATTTGATTATCGATATCTCGCTCTTTCGACCTGGACCAGTCAAGAGCGACATGATTCGCCCTTTCCTCAATGCACGAGGGGGCTTTGCTCAACCTCACTTTATCCATCCTGATTTGGCTCCGATTCTTGAGCAAACTCAAGGGGTTGTGGTCTTTCATGAACAAGTGATCTCCATGATTGCTGTGATGACAGGTATTTCACTTGCTGCAGCAGATGAGAAGCGTCGATCTCTGGGGAGCAAAGAGGGACAACAAGAGGTCTGTGATTGGTTCTTTCCTGCTGCAACCGAGCAGGGGTATGAGCTCTCGGTGATTACAGAGGTGTGGGATGTTCTTCGTGCCTTTGCATCCTTTGGATTCTGCAAAGCACATGCTGCAGCATTTGCTCTTCCCACATATCAATCAGCATGGCTAAAGACTCATTATCCTGCAGCTTTTCTTGCTGGTGTTCTCACTCATGATCCAGGTATGTATCCAAAGAGGTTGATGCTCGATGAAGCGCGGCGAATGGGAGTGCCTCTGGCACCTCTTGATATCAACGCATCGCAAGGTGAATATCGGATTGAAACCAACGGTGATCTAGATGCAATACGCATTGCACTCTCTGCTGTATCGGGGGCAAGTGGCGGTGAAGTTCAATCTATTGTTGCAGGTCAGCCCTATATCGATCTCGCCGATTTCTATCGTCGTTCTGGTGCATCGGTGCCAACGATAGAGACTCTCATCCTTACAGGAGCATTTGATGGAATTCATATTAATAATGAGATTAACCATCGAGACCTCTTACTTCATTTAGCAGATCTTCAGAAGTCATCTGCCCCTGCACTCTCTGGCTCTCAGATGTCTTTAGGTTTTGCACCTCCCACTCTCATTTCTAGCGGCCTTCCCGAGATGGGCGAAGGAGAGAAGGTGCAGAATGAAATCTCTCGCCTTGGAATGGATATTTCAACCCATATGCTCGCCTTCTATAGCGATTTTCTCAATCAGATTGGTGCAATCAGATCCTGCGATCTCTTAGCTCAACGCAGTAATAGTTCGGTTCTTCTTGCAGGGGTAAAGGTCGCTCTGCAATCGCCACCTGTGAGATCTGGGAAGAGAGTTCTCTTTCTCTCCCTCGATGATGGCTATGGATGTAGCGACTCCACCTTCTTTCCTGATGTTTTAGCTGAAAATAGTTATGCGCAGACTCTCTACTCCGCCTCCCTCTTCTTAGTGCGGGGCACTACTCGTCGCACAGGTGCGCGTGGCATTTCTATTCGTGCAACAGGCGTGTGGGACCTCCGTCTTGCACACGAAAAATGGAAATCTCAGAGTAAGGTGTTGATATGAGTTCAACAATTCTCCATGTTGATATGGATGCCTTCTATGCATCCGTTGCTGAACTCGATCACCCAGAGTTGCGAGGCAAAGCAGTTGTAGTGGGAGCAGGAGTCAGAGGCGTAGTGCTCTCTGCCAATTACGCGGCCAGAAAATTTGGAATCCGTGCTGCAATGCCTGTGGGGAGAGCTCAACGCATGGCTCCACATGCAATCTTTATTCCACCTGATCACCAGAGATATTCAGAGATATCTGCCAGAGTGATGGAGATCTTCGCAACTTACACACCCAAAGTAGAACCCATCTCACTCGATGAAGCATTTCTCGATGTGACAGGTGCACGCAAACTTATGGGAACAGGTAGAGAGATTGCGATGAAGATCCGCGAGCAGGTGCAGAAGCAAGAAGGCATTACATGTTCTGTGGGAATTGCAGAGTCGAAGTTCATTGCAAAGCTGGCATCTCAGCATTGCAAACCCAACGGTCTTCTTGAAATTACACCTGATCGAGTATTGGAGTTTCTCCATCCACTACCAGTCGGTGCGATGTGGGGAGTGGGGCCAAAAACTGGTGAAGCACTCGAGCGGTTGGGTCTTCACACCATCGGCGATATTGCTCAAACCCCTCGCTCCACATTGATACGAGCACTTGGTGAAGCATCAGGTGCATCACTCTATGAACTTGCTTGGGGGAGAGACTTCAGAGAGGTCAGCAATGATGAACCTGATAAGAGCATTAGCGCGGCGGAAACCTTTGCTCGAGATTTAGATGACCCTGAGGCAATCTTGCGTGAATTCCTCCGTTTAACCGAGAAGGCATCTGCTCGCCTGCGGGATAGAGAGCTCTTTACCAAGACCATTAGCATCAAGGTTCGTTTTGCCGATTTCACCACAATCAATCGTTCCAAGACTATGCCTCTTGCTATCGATAGCACCCAAGAGATCTATGAGGTTGTGCGAACCCTCTATCAGGCTCTCAAAATAGAGAGAGCTCGCCTGCGCCTTGTGGGGGTCTCATTGGAAAACCTCCAGGAAGGAGCTCATGAGCAGCTCACCCTTGGCTCACGCGAGAAGGGGTGGAGGCAGGCTGATTCAGCTATCGATCAGGCTCGTGCCCGCTTTGGCAGCCAGAGCGTTCGCCCAGGTCGCCTTATTAAAGATGACGATTAGCGATAACTGTTCTATTGTGGGGCTATGGCACTTTCTGAGCGAGAACGACGCTTATTAGAGGAGATGGAGGCAGCCCTTGCCTCTGATGATCCGCGCCTGCAGTCAACATTAACGGCCTCACCAAAAATTAGTGGCTCACTCCTTCGTGGTGTTGCCCTTCTTGCCATTGGCTTTGCAATCCTCTTTACAGGCCTTATCTCTCAGATTACCCCCCTTGGAATTGCAGGCTTTGCTATCGCCCTGACAGGCGTAATTAGCGGAGTTCGCTCATTGAGCTCTGGAGCTCCACGAGTAGGTGGCAAGGCTAAGAGCGCTCGCCGCTCCCTCAATGATCGCCTCCAAGAGAGATGGGATCAGCGCAACTTCGAGTAACTTGAAGTAGCACCCCAACCGACCACCCCAACCGACCTGGCCATCTGGCAGGTCGGTTTTTTCATGCCCTGAAGTCGGTGGGGGGAGGTGGGGTGTGGGAGGGAGAAAAGTGGCTAAGGGTGGTTGATTTTGGGGGAAAGTGGTGTAAAGTGGGGGATTAAGCGCTGGATTCACGCTTACGACCTTGGGGAAGGCGGTGAAAATCAATGTTCTTGGGAACCCATGAACCTCGTCTCGATGAGAAGGGACGCTTGATTCTTCCTGCCAAATTCCGCGATGAGCTCTCCCCAGGCCTTGTCATCACCAAAGGCCAAGAGCGTTGCCTCTATGTATTTCCAGCTTCTGAATTTGCCCACATCACAGAGACCCTTCGTCAGGCACCTGTCACCGCTAAAGCTGCTCGTGATTACCAGCGCGTGATGTTTGCAGGCGCACACGATGAAATTCCAGATCGCCAGGGTCGAATCACTATTCCAGCAGGCCTTCGCTCATATGCAGGCCTTGAAAAAGAGTGCGTCGTTATTGGCGCAAATACCAGAGTTGAAATCTGGGATAGCGCTGCGTGGGAGAAGTACCTCGCAGATCGCGAAGAGAGTTTTGCTGATGTCTCTGAAGAAGTTTTTCCGGGACTTTTCTAGAACATCAGCAAAAAATATTTAAAAGAAAAACTTAATAACAACTGAATAGAAAAAAAGTAAGTAACAACTCAATAGGGCTCCACTCATTTGTGGCCACCGCCGACCTAATAGCTATAGGGCCGACAGCGGCGTCTCTTCCCCGACGTCGCTTTCGAAAACACAATCCGTCGGCCGGCGGTGACCAGAGATGAGTGTTCAGCCTAGAAATTGATGTGAAGCCTTAATCAAAGAAAGTGGGGGAGTCAAGTGATACATGTATCAGTAATGCGCGATCGCTGCGTCGAGCTCCTCACTCCATCAATTCTTGCCTCTTCACATCCGGTCGTCGTCGATGCCACTCTTGGATTAGGTGGCCACACAGAAGCTCTTCTTGAACGATTTGAAAATCTTACAGTTATTGGAATTGATCGAGACATGGATGCTCTCGATAAAGCGAGAACACGCCTTGCGCCCTTTGGAGATCGCTTCAAGTCAGCACACAGCGTTTTTGATCACTTCAATGAAGTACTAAAAGGTTTTGGTTTCTCAGAAATTAATGGAGCACTTTTTGATTTAGGTGTTTCTTCCATGCAACTCGATGAGTCAGAGCGTGGTTTTTCTTATTCCCATGAAGCTCCTCTTGATATGCGTATGGATCAAAGTCGTGGAATCACTGCAGGTGAAATTCTCAACACATATGAGCCAGGTGAGTTAGTGCGAATTCTCCGTGTTTATGGTGAAGAGAAGTTCGCAACTCGCATAGTTGAAAATGTAGTCAAAGCGAGAGCAATTGCACCGCTTACATCAACAGTCGCCCTTGCAACTCTCGTTAAAGAGAGTATCCCCGCTGCCACACGCAGAACAGGCGGCAATCCTGCAAAGCGCACTTTCCAAGCTCTTCGTATCGCTGTCAACGATGAGTTAGGTGCAATCGAGAGAGCAATTCCACAGGCACTTGAACGGGTAGTCGTTGGTGGAAGAGTAGTTGTGATGTCTTTCCAATCTCTTGAAGACAAGATTGTGAAAGAAAAGTTTGCTGATGCATCGACATCCAAGAGCCCTCGTGAATTGCCTATTGAACTTCCTGAGTATGCAGCAAAGTTTAAATTGGTCTTTAACTCAAGCGAGAAGCCAAGTAGTCAAGAGATTGAGGAGAATTCACGAGCTGCCTCTGTGCGCCTTCGTGCGATCGAGAGGGTGGCGGCATGAGTTCAGTAACTGCTCGCTCAACAAACTCTCGCCCTGATAGCTTTACGGTACAGATCTCTCGCCAAGTCGCTGAAACAACGGCGAAAATTCTCCATGGTGCATTCCCACAAATATCTGTGGCACAACAAGCGAGCACAAAGTACTTTGCAATTTTCGTGAGCACTGCAGGATTTCTTGGATTTCTCTTTCTTCTTGGAATAAATACTCTTCTGGCACAAGATGCATTTACTCTCTCTAATCTCAAGCTAGAAGCTAAGACCGTTGCAGATCAAAGAGATGCAATCATTCGCAAGATTGATGCCCATTCCACTCCTGATGCACTTGCTAATGCAGCTATTGCGCTAGGGATGAAGCAATCAGAGACTCCAATTTTCCTCAACCTCTCCCCAGAGGAGTCGGCTCGTGGGTAATCTGCTTCTCGCTAAATCTCGAATTCAGACTCTTGCTTTTGCATTTATTGTGATTCTCTCTCTTTTCACCGTTCAACTAGTTCGTGTTCAGATCATTCAGGCAGGAAATTACAAGCTCCGCGCAATCGATGAGATGGAGACAACTCGAATTGTCCAGGCTCCTAGAGGGTCCATCACAGATATCAATGGAGTTGCATTTGCTCGGAGCGTCTCTGCAATCAGCATTGTTGTCGACCAGACTCAAATTAGTAACCCAGCAAAGACCGCTGCATTCGTAGCACCAATCTTAGGATTAACTGTTTCTGAAGTGCAGGCGAGTATCACAGGCACTCGTAAATATTCAATGGTGCTCAAGAATGCTCGTCCAGCACAATGGGCTAAATTGACTGCAGCTCTTGAAGCTCACAATTCAGCTCTAGATGATAAAGACCTCGGTAGTCGCATCATTGGTTTCTTTCCAGAGCGCTCATACATTCGTGAATACCCATCAGGACATCTGATTTCTTCCCTTGTGGGATTTGTGAGAGCAGATGGAGTTGGTGCTTCGGGAATTGAATCAAGCCTTAATTCAATTATCGCGGGAACAGCAGGGCGATATTCCTATGCGCGAGCAAATGGAGCTGAAATTCCTGGGTCTCAGGATGAAATTATCGCTCCTAAAGCAGGTAGCACAGTAAGACTTACCATCGATAGAGATGTTCAGTGGATTGCAGCAAAGGCTATTGCTGACGCTGTGAAAAGCACAGGTGCATTAAATGGAACTGTAATTGTGATGGATCCAAAAACTGGAGCAATCATCGCTCATGCAACAGCTCCGACTTTTGATCCCAACAACACTAAAGATGTCCCATTAGAATTGATGAGAAACCCTTCGGTGCAAGATGTATATGAGCCAGGCTCCACAGGAAAAGTAATGACCATGGCAGCAGCGCTTGAGGAAAAGACGATTTCACCTGAGACTGTATTTTCTGTTCCATACACTCTCTACCGTGCTGGAAAAACATTCCGAGATCATGAGCGCCACCCTGTGCAGAATCTTACGACGACTGGAATTCTTGCAGTCTCAAGCAATACGGGTTCAATCAAAGTTGGCGAGACTCTTGGAAGTCAGAAGTTATATAACTATCTTACGAAATTCGGCATCGGAACCAAAACTGGTTCTGGTCTTGCAGGAGAATCTGCAGGAATTCTCCACCCAGTTTCAGAGTGGTCAGGAACTACAGCTCCAACAGTGGCCTTCGGTCAAGGTTATTCACTCACTGCAATGCAAGCAACCAGCGTTTTCGCAACGATTGCAAATAACGGAGTTCGAGTCTCACCCACTGTTATTGCAGGAACAAGTGATGCTTCAGGCCACTTCACTCCAGCAGGAAATAGAGATTCCGTCCGAGTAGTCAGTGAAGATACTGCAATTAAGCTTCGTTTAATGATGGAGAGTGTGGTCTCAGATAAGGGAACAGCCCAAAGTGCAGCTATCCCAGGTTATCGAGTTGCGGGAAAGACAGGAACAGCTCAACGCGTAGATCCGATTACGGGAAAGTACAGCGGTTATACAGCTTCATTTATTGGTTTTGCACCAGCAGATAATCCTCGATATGTCATCAATGTAACTCTACAGAGGCCACGCAATGGGCACTTCGGTGGATTGCTATGTGGACCAGTGTTTAAGAAGGTAATGACTTTTGTTCTTCAATCTGAGCATGTTGCACCTACAGGCACAAAAGTTGCTCCAGTTGCTCTCACGGCAGGACAGTTAAAGACTATGCATGCTCAACAAGCGAATGTGAAACAGTAATGCTGCGTCCAATCAACTCCCCACGCTACGCGCTCAGCGCTGCAGCGGAGTTGGTGAATGCAGAGAAGTTGAATTTTAAGGATGTCGAGATATCTGGAGCCACACACAGAGACTCTGATGTTGAACCAGGTGATATTTTTCTAGCTTTTCCCGGCGCCAAAGTTCATGGCGCTCAATTTATCTCCCAAGCTAAAGCCAAAGGTGCCGTCGCTGTTCTGACTGATGCTGAGGGTGCAAAGCTCTCACAAGAATTACCAACGCTAGTAGTGTCACGAGTTCGTGAGGCAGGAGCAGCACTTTCGGCAAGTCTCTACGGATATCCGATAAGAGATATGCAGAGCATTGGAATCACAGGGACCAACGGCAAGACAACCGTGACGACTCTGTTGTATCAAATCTTTATGGCGGTTGGGCGTGAGAGTGGCTTAATCGGAACCGTTGAAACCCGAATAGGGGATGAGCGGGCAAAAAGTGATCGCACTACACCTGAAGCACCAGAACTGCAGGCATTAGCTTCAGCGATGGTTGAACGCCACATGCGCCATTTGGTGATGGAGATTTCTAGTCACTCATTAGAGTTAAAGAGAATGGTGGGATCTCACTTTTCAATAGTGGGTTTTACAAATCTTTCACAAGACCATCTCGACTTTCATGGCGACATGGAGAGCTATTATCGAGCGAAGGCCCAGCTCTTCACTCATGAATATGCGGAGTCTGGCATGGTAAATATCGATTCAGAGTACGGTTTGAGATTATTTAATGAGGCAGAAATTTCGATGATGGCCTTATCGAGAAGTAACCCAAAAGCAACTTGGCACTTCAGTGAAATTCATCAAGTTCCCTCAGGGGCAGAATTTGTAATTAGAGGCAAGGATGGTGTTCTTCTTCAGTCACGCACCCAGATGCATGGGGGATTCAATCTCGATAATTTGCTTATGGCTGTTGCAATCGCATATGAGGTTGGAATAGATCCACTTGAATTGGCATCGATTATTCCGACGCTCAAGGGTGCGCCAGGTCGTCTTGAGGCGGTTAATTTAGGTCAGTCTTATAAAGTTCTTGTTGATTATGCTCATTCACCAGATGCGGTCACTAGCGTATTGGGAGCAGCTCGAGATTTCACAGATGGTCGCCTGATTGCAGTTTTGGGCTGTGGTGGTGACCGAGATAAGACTAAGCGTCCTTTAATGGGAGAAGCGCTCGTGCAGGGATCAGATATTGCAATCTTTACAAGTGATAATCCGAGGAGTGAGAACCCATCTCAGATTCTTAAGGAGATGGTGGGAGCAAACACAATCACATCACCATCTTCAATCATTGAAGACCGTGCTGAAGCAATCTCTTACGCAATTTCCCTTGCAGCCCCTGGCGACACAGTTCTAGTTCTAGGTAAGGGTCATGAAGTGGGTCAAGAGGCAAACGGGGTTGTCAGTCCATTTGATGATCGCCTTCAATCAGCTGCTGCAATCGAGGCTCACTCATGATTACCATGAAAGCTAGCGCTATCGCAGAAGTAGTAAGTGGAGTTTTGCATGGAGAAGATTGCGATGTAACTGCACCAGCAGTTCTATCTTCCAATCTTGCAACACCAGGTTCGCTTTTTCTTGCACTTAAAGGCGAAAAAGTAGATGGACACGATTTTGTTGCAGATGCTTTCGCTCATGGAGCCGTTCTAGCCCTCACTACGAGAACGGTCAATTATGCCTGTGTTGTCGTCGATGATGTCACTGTGGCAATAAGCAAGTTAGCCAATCATGTTCGAATGAATGTGCCTCAAATAGTCGTTATTGGCATTACAGGTTCTCAGGGCAAAACAACCACAAAAGAGTTGCTTGCATCAGTTCTGTCATCAAAAGCTGCAACGGTTGCCCCAAAGGGAAATCACAACAACGAATTAGGAGTGCCTCTCACTCTTCTGCAATGCGATGAAGATACAAAGTATTGTGTTGTCGAAATGGGAGCTCGACATCAGGGCGATATCGCTTCCTTATGCAAGATTGCACAACCAGAAATCGGTGTTGTTCTTCGTGTGGCAGAGGCTCATCTCGGAGAATTTGGCTCCATCGAGAAAATTGCTGAAACTAAGTCCGAGATGATTTCGTCACTAGATAAGTCAGGAATAGCTATCTTGGGTGATTACGACCCGTACACACCTGCCATGGCGAAATTACATGAGGGAAAGATTTTCACATTCGGTGAGAAGAGCACAGATGTAGTGCGAGCTGCTGATGTTGATCTTCGTGATGGGCGCCCACATTTCGACCTTGTTACTCCAGAAGGTCGAAGCTCTGTTGCGCTTCGCCTATACGGCCAGCATCAAGTTTCTAATGCACTCGCTGCCGCGGCAGTTGCCCACGCACTCGGCTTTACAACAGATGAGATAGCGGCATCTTTATCAATGGCGGAATCACAAGCGAAATGGCGAATGGAAATTCATGAGCTTGTCGATCTGACACTTGTAAATGATGCTTACAACGCGAGTCCCGATTCGATTGCAGCAGCCCTTCGCACGCTTGTCCATCTCGCTCAGGAACGAGGCGGGCAGTCCTGGGCGTTTCTTGGAAAGATGGGTGAACTCGGCGAGTCATCTGACCAAGCTCATGCTGCTATTGGGACCCTTGCTTCTGAGATTGGCATAGATCATCTCGTCGCGATTGGCGCTGATGAATATGCCCTCAATCTCGGTGGAAATGCAGTTACAGAGGTGCACTTATGTTCCGATAAGGCAGCTGCTCTGAAAGTGGCCGAGCACATCAGCCGCGGTGATGTCGTGCTGTGTAAGGCATCTCGGGCTGCACAGCTGGAGGAATTGGCAGAATCGATTGAGTTGATGTGGAAGAGAAAGATTGAAGTTGAAGACGCGGGGGAGAAGTAAGGCATGAAAGTTATTTTGATTGCAGGTGCACTAGCTCTTCTACTTTCCCTCTTTGGCACTCCGCTCTTTATTAAGTTCCTCGAGCGCAAAGGTTTTGGTCAGTTCATTCGAGATGACGGACCATCTTCACATCACACCAAGCGTGGCACTCCGACAATGGGAGGAATCACAATTATCGGTTCGGTGATAATTGCATACTTCCTCGCTCATCTTGTCACTGGAAATAGCGTCAGCGTCTCCGCACTACTCATTATCGGTTTAGTAGTTGCCCTCGGATTTGTGGGCTTTCTAGATGACTATATGAAGATCTCGCGTCAAAACTCCCAAGGAATTAGTGGAAAGCAGAAAATTCTTGGCCAAGTTGTAGCAGCTTCCATATTTGGATACCTGGGACTGCAGTATGCAGATAAAGATGGATTAACTCCGATTAGCCTTCAACTTTCCACTGTTCGCGATACATCAATCACTCTTGGTGTAGTTGCAGTTGTGATCTGGATTGCTTTTATGGTCACAGCAACTAGTAATGGTGTGAATCTCACCGATGGTCTAGATGGACTTGCAACTGGTGCCTCTGTGATGACCTTCCTTGCTTTCATTTTGATTGGAGTATGGGAGTTTGGACAATCGTGTGCCACAGTAGTGAGTACTAATTGTTATCAAGTGCGAGATCCCCTTGATCTTGCAGTTCTCTCTGCAGCATTTGCGGGCTCGTGCACAGGATTTCTTTGGTGGAATGCTTCACCTGCAAGAATCTTCATGGGCGATACTGGATCACTCGCATTGGGAGGCGCTCTTGCAGGCATTGCAGCCTCACTGAGAGTTCAGCTTCTCCTGATTCCTCTTGGTGGACTCTTTGTTCTCATTACGCTCTCTGTGGCCCTTCAGGTGATTTATTTCAAGCTCACAGGTGGAAAGCGACTATTTAAAATGGCACCACTTCAGCATCATTTTGAGCTGATGGGTTGGGGTGAAGTAACAATCGTTCTTCGTTTTTGGATTATTGCGGGCCTTTCGGTGGCACTTGGTCTCGGACTTTTCTATACCCAATGGGTCGCTGGTTAAGAAATAGATCATGGCTGCACACGCATATCTTTCACTTTCCGAGAAGAGAATTCTTGTCGCTGGAGCTGGCGTAACAGGAAGAGCGGTGGGCGAAGCATTAATTGCTCAAGGAGCAGAAATTGTTTATGCAGACGAAAAGATAACTTCGCTTGAAGGGTTTACCGTTCGCCATCCTTCGGCTGTATCCAGCACCGATTTTGATGCATTGATGGTTTCTCCTGGTTGGCGCGAGGATCACCCACTCGTCATGGATTTCCGAAGCCACGGGAAAGATATTCTCAACGAAATTGATTTTGCTTGGTCAATCAGAAATGAACGCGTTGCTGGCCAAAAATGGATTGCGCTGACTGGGACAAATGGGAAAACAACTACTGTTGAAATGATTGCTCACATCTTTGCAACCGCAGGCGTAAATTCTGTCGCGTGTGGAAATGTCGGAACGACGGTCATTGAATCAGTATTAAGCCCCAATAATTACGATTACCTTATTTTGGAACTTTCTTCATTTCAGCTTCACTGGATTGAAGATGCTCAATTCATCTCATCTGCCATATTGAATATCGCCGATGATCACATTGATTGGCATGGCTCATTTGATGCCTATGCAAAAGCAAAGTTATCTATTTTGGATCGGTCCGCAACTGCCATTCTCAACGGAGATGATGGCGAAGTTGTGGGGCGCACATCTCACTGGCTTGGACGCAAGATTTTCTTCTCCCTAGATACTCCTGCGCCTGGAGAATTAGGTGTCGTAGAGGAACTCTTAATCGATCGAGCTTTTGTGGCTGATCCGCAAGAGGCGGCGATGATTGCTGAATTAACAGAAATTACTCCAACGGTTCCTCATCAAGTGTCCAATGCTCTGGCAGCGGCGGGACTATCTGCTACGGCTGGAATAGCCCACGAGAAAATTCGAGAGGGCTTAGCCACCTTTACCCCAGGACGCCATCGCATAGAAGAGGTGTTATCTCATAAGGGTATCCGGTGGGTTGATGATTCAAAGGCTACAAATCCTCATGCTGCAACAGCCTCAATTCTCTCTCACTTCTCGGTTATCTGGGTCGCTGGAGGTCTTGCAAAGGGTGCAGATATGGAGCCATTTGTTGATCGCATTTGGAGTCGACTAAAAGCTGCAATCCTGATTGGCGAAGATAGAGAGCTCATAGCTCACCAATTACATTTGAAAGCGCCTGAGCTTCCAATATTTCGAATAGATGCCCCTGCCGGTTATCAAAAAGGCAGTCAAAGTAATGAATTGATGGAGGAAGTAGTACGAAAAGCACAGCAATTAGCAACTGAGGGTGATGTTGTTCTTCTCGCACCAGCCTGTGCATCAATGGATCAATTTATTTCATATGTAGATCGTGGAGATCGATTCGCTGAAGCAATAAAGAAAGTAGTCAATCATGCGTAAGACAGCAGCACATTTCCTAGAAAAGCCAGTCAATCATTTCTACATGTTGATGGTGAGCACCTCTGTATTGGTTGTGCTCGGCCTGATCATGGTCTTTTCTGCTTCTTCAATTCATGCCATTGATACCAAAGGCTACGCTTTTGCTGTTGTAGTTCGACAATTCGTCTTCTTGCTAGTTGGAATTCCATTCGCCTTATATATCTCCAAACTTCCTCTTGAGCGTTGGGAGCAGATAGCTCGCTTGGGATTGGTTGCCGCCCTATTTTTCGTATCTCTGACTCGGGTTCCTGGTTTGAAAAAGACTGTAAATGGAAATACGAACTGGATTAATCTTCGGATTATCGATATTCAGCCAGGTGAATTTGTGAAGTTTCTTCTCATACTATGGGCAGCATATTTGCTTGCTCGCAAAGAAAAGCGTGAGAGGACCCGCTTTAATGTGATCACTCTGATTGCGCCAGGATTTGGTTTAGTCGCCCTCGTCATTATGGCTGGCGGTGACTTGGGAACAACTTCTGTAATTGCTGCAATTTTCGGCACTTTACTTTTTATCTCTGGAATCAAACTTCGTTTGATGGGAACAGTCACAGCAGGACTTGCAATTCTCCTCGCTGTTGGAATCGCAACTTCTGACTATCGCCGAGCTCGATTCCTCGTCTTTCTCAATCCTTTTGCACCTGAAGAATATAAGACTTTTGGATGGCAACCCGCTCACTCCCTTCTCGGTCTCGCTAGCGGGGGAGTATTCGGAGTAGGACTTGGTGGAAGTCGTCAAAAATGGGGAAATCTCGCTGAGGCTCACACCGACTTTATCTACTCGGTTATTGGAGAAGAACTGGGACTTCTAGGAACTTTCGGAGTGCTCGTTCTGTTGGGAACTCTTGTCTATTCGATCTTCTTGATTTCTTTACGAGCTCGCGATCCATTTTCTCGATATGTGTGTGCTGGTGTTGCATGCTGGATTGGAATTCAATCAATTCTAAATATCGGTACGGCTATCAGCGTGCTACCCGTTGTCGGTGTGACTCTTCCTCTGATCTCTTATGGAGGATCAGCCTTGCTGACTACAATCTGCGCTATAGGCTTTGTAATTGGGACGGCCTTACGCGATAACGAGGTAAAGCAAGAACTTATTGCAAGATTTGGAAAGAAGAAATAGTGAGAATTCTTCTCGCAGGCGGAGGAACGGCAGGTCATATCGAGCCCGCACTTGCTGTCGCTCGCGCTCTGCAAAGAAGAGATTCCTCAACACAATGTGTTTTTATCGGAACGGCATCAGGTTTAGAGAACGCTCTTATTCCTAAAGCTGGATTTGAGATGCACCTTATTCCGAAAGTCTCAATCCCTCGGTCGATCTCTCCAGCCCTACTCGCCGTTCCGCTACAACTGATTGCATCTGTAGCCAAGACAATGAGAATTCTCAAAGATATAGATTGCGCAATCGGTTTTGGTGGTTATGTCTCTGGTCCCCTTTATATAGCTGCTGCACTTACAAGAACTCCCTTTGTAATTCATGAGCAAAACGCAAAGCCAGGATGGGCCAATCGTATGGGCGCGTACCTGACTTCTCGCCTTGCTATCAGTTATCCCGTTCACAGTGGAAAACTTTCAAATGCAAACCTTACGGGACTACCTCTTCGTGAAGATGTACGAACGGTTGCTGAGAAATCTAGATCTGATTGGAATGCAGCACGCAATCAGGCAAAAGCAAATGTAGCTACGAAATATTCATTGAATATCAAAAGCCCATTGGTGTTTATCTTTGGTGGGTCTCAGGGTTCGCAAGCAATCAATCAGGTTATTCAGCAATCACTTCCAAGACTCGAATCAATGGAAATTTCAATTATTCACGGAGTTGGAGGGAAGAACCCATTACCTTCAAGTCAAGAGTTCTATAAGCCACTCAATTACATAGAAGAGATGGCAGAGCTTTACCTTGCTGCAGATCTGATTATCGCTCGGAGTGGAGCAGTTACCTGTGCCGAGGTTTCGACCTTAGGCCGCTTTGCACTCTTTGTACCTCTTCCTTTTGGAAATGGGGAGCAAGCACTCAACGCAGAAGCACTCGTTCTCCAAGATCGTGCCGAGATCATTTCTCAGGCGCAATTTAATTCTGACTGGTTAAGTAAGAATATTGAGAGACTTCTAGAAAAGAGCAGCAAGACTTCTGTTGAGGGAGATCTCGCTGGGCTTCATGCGGCAGATATGATTTGCGAGTTGGTTGAGAGCGCAGCGGGAGTTCGATGAGTTCATTTGCAGGAAAGAAGATCCACTTTATTGGAATAGGTGGTTCGGGCATGAGCGGACTTGCCCGCATTGCCCTAGCTGATGGAATTCATGTCAGTGGTTCGGACTCTCGAGATTCCTCAGTAACTCTTGCCCTCCAGGCTCTCGGTGCTGAAATTTTTATTGGTCATAGCGCAACCAATGTGGACTCTGCAGATGTAGTTATCTATTCAACGGCTATTTCACCTTCTAATCCAGAATTGGCGAGAGCTATTGAGCGATCAATTCCAGTTCTGACTCGCGCTAAGGCGTTAGCTCAATTGATGCACGGCTCCATAAGTATTGCTATAGCTGGAACGCATGGAAAAACCACAACATCTTCCATGGCAACAGTAGCTTTTCAAAGTTGCGGCAAGGATCCATCGTTTGCCATTGGAGGCACCCTCACAGCATCAGGTTCAAACGCTCATAGAGGTTCAGGCGACTTCTTCATCGCTGAAGCGGATGAATCGGATGGCTCCTTTATTGAATATCACCCACGAGCTGCAATTGTGACCAACATAGAGCATGACCATGTTGACTTCTTCTCAACTCAACCAGAAGTAGCTCAAGTATTTAGATCTTTTGCCACAACTATCGATTCAGAAGGATTTCTCATCTATTGCGCTGATGATGCAGGAGCCCGAAACCTGGGTGAAAGCGTGAAATCCTGTCAGACCATTTCGTATGGAACATCGGATGATGCAGATTTACGAATTGATCAGATTGAGCTCAGTGCTTCAGGATCTCGAGGAAGGGCGCTCTGGAAAGGCACTGTTGTCGGCGTTATTGAACTTCAGGTGCCAGGCCATCACAACCTCCTCAACGCAGCAGGCGTGTTAGCACTTGGATTAGCCTTTAATCTCAGTGCTCAAGCGCTCATTGCGGGCCTTCACACATTTCGCGGAGCAGGACGCAGATTTGAGTTGAAATCAAGTATTAATGGGATTCGAATTGTTGATGATTACGGCCATCATCCAACTGAAATTAATGTCACTTTAGATGCTGCTCGCAGATATGCAGATGGCGGGCGAGTGCTCGTAATATTTCAGCCACACCGATACTCAAGAACTCAGGCCTTCCTTGAGCAATTCGCCACTTCACTTGATAAAGCTGATGATGTGACGCTCCTTGAAATTTATGCAGCAAGTGAAAAACCAATTCCAGGTGTTAGTGCTGCGCTCATCGCAGAGAAGATGAAAAATGGCCACTTCATACCGAACTTTATTGAGGCCGCAGAGCGTGTGATTGAATTAGCCAAGCCAGGGGATGTGATTTTCACACTTGGAGCAGGTGATGTTAACTCTCTTGCGCCCATCATTGCTGAAGGTCTTTCAAGGCGTTTTGAAACTTCCGAAAACCTATGACTAGTGTTCTGCGAAATCGTGCGCTCATATCGGCGGCATTAATCTTCTCCCTCTTTGTGTATCTCTTTGCTTGGTCTCCCGTCTTTCAGGTGCGAGATGTGATGGTGAGCGGGCTTCCTACACAAGTTCAGGAGAGTGAAATTATTGCAATTGCCAAGATTGCAAATGGTGAAAAGCTTGCAAGGATTCAACCGCGTGGAATCTCAAATAGATTGTCTGAGATAAAGTGGATTAAGCACTCTTCGATCTCAAGAAATTGGATTTCAGGTGAAGTGTTAATTCAAATTCAACCTCGTGTGCCTGTTGGGATATTTCAGGGTAAAGCTGTTGATGCTGAGGGGGAGGTTTTTGCCTATCCAGGTGTCTTAGATTCCAATCTCCCAGTGGTGAGTGCTTCGTCTCCCGAATTGGGTCTTACGGCAATCGCCCTCTTCAAAACCCTGCCCCAGGAAATCCGTCAAGATTTGATCTCCTTGAGCGCTTTTAATGAATCTTCAATCTCTTCTTGGCAGAAAATGGGAGATCGCCAAATCAAAGTACAGTGGGGCTCCATGAGTCAGATACCCTTAAAAGTAAAGGTTTATAAGGCTTTAGTGGCGCTTCCTGAAAATTCAAATATCAAGAGAGTCGATCTTTCAGCTCCACATGCACCAATTGTGAAGTAATCAACTCTCTACAATAGGTAGAGGTATTTCTTCGTGTTGGTTTTTGATTCCTACGCTCACACCACATACCTTGCCACCATCAAAGTGAATAGAAATGTAACTCTCAATCGGGGGTTTACAGTTCTTAAGGAGGCACAGGGTGGCTGCACCACAGAATTATCTCGCCGTAATTAAGGTCGTCGGTATCGGCGGTGGCGGAGTTAACGCGATCAATCGCATGATTGAAGTTGGACTCAAAGGTGTTGAGTTCATTGCAATCAATACAGATGCACAAGCACTCATGATGAGTGATGCCGATGTGAAATTGGATATCGGTCGTGCAACTACTCGCGGTCTTGGTGCTGGTGCAGATCCTGACAAGGGTCGCCAAGCTGCAATCGATCACACTGAAGATATTGAAGACATCCTTCGCGGCGCAGATATGGTTTTCGTAACTGCAGGTGAGGGTGGAGGCACAGGTACTGGAGGAGCTCCAGTAGTTGCAAAGATTGCTCGCGACTTAGGTGCTCTCACCGTTGGCGTTGTCACACGACCATTCTCATTCGAGGCAAAGATTCGCACACGCCAAGCGGAAGAAGGAATTGCAGCACTCCGTGAGCATGTCGACACACTCATCGTTATTCCAAACGATCGTCTGCTCGCAATTTCTGATCGCAACATCACTTTGGTTGATGCATTCAAGAGTGCAGATCAAGTTCTCTTGTCTGGCGTTCAAGGAATCACAGAAATCATCACGCAGCCAGGATTAATTAACCTTGACTTCGCTGATGTGAAGACAGTTATGACAGATGCTGGTTCAGCGCTCATGGGAATTGGTTCAGCTCGTGGAGAAAATCGCGCCACTCGTGCAGCCGAATTAGCAATCTCAAGCCCATTGCTTGAAGCGTCAATTGATGGAGCGATGGGTGTTTTGATTTCCGTTGCGGGTGGCTCAGATCTTGGACTCTTTGAGATCAATGAAGCTTGTGAGCTGGTTCAGGCTGCGGCTCATCCAGAAGCACGCATTATCTTTGGAACAACAATCGACGATTCCCTTGGGGATGAAGTCCGAATCACAGTTGTGGCTGCAGGTTTTGCAGGGGGAGAGCCAAAGAAGGTTGAGATGCCTAGCATTGATGCGGCTTCACTCACAGGCGTTGCAGACCCAATTCCTGCAAATGATCCTATTTCAGTAGCTCTCGATTTAGAGGGTTCAGCTCCTCGAAAGCGCATTACATTCGAAGAGATGGTCGCTGAAGACGAGATCGATGTTCCTGATTTCATGAAGTAAGGCACCATGCCTATCCGCTTTACCAAACGCACCGGCGGCGTGAGCCACGGTGCGTTTGCATCTCTGAATTTAGGCGATCATGTTGGTGATGATCCTGCATCTGTTGCCCAGAACCGCCAGATTGCTTCTGCTGAACTCGGTGAAGTTCAATTCATGAATCAGGTCCACGGAGATCGAATCGCAATCATCGAGCAGGTCACAACCGAAGTTCCTACTGCAGATGCTTTAGTGACCGGAATTCCAGGAATTGCACTTGGCGTAATGGTGGCCGACTGCATTCCCTTACTTCTTGCGTCTAACGAAGTTGTCGCAGCTGTGCATGTAGGACGCAAAGGCCTTGTTAACGATATTGCACGAAAGACGATTTCGCTTATGAAGGAGATGGGTGCAAGTAGTATCACCGCAAATATAGGTCCATCAATTTGTGGCCCCTGTTATGAAGTGTCAGAAGATGTGTATAACGAGGTTGTTGCACTCCATCCTGCAGCGCAATCAAGGACACCTATCGGCACTTATGCGTTGGATCTTCCTGCAGCACTTCGCCAAGTTCTCGCCGATGAAGGTGTTTCAATTCTTGATCACCATATTTGTACACTTGAATCTCAAGATCACTTCTCCTATCGAAGAGATGGCATTACTGGCCGACAAGCGGGAATCATCAGTCTATGAATCGCAAAGATGAAATTGCATCCGCATTGGCGCATGTTCAAAGTGAAGTGCTTATCTATTCTCCAACACTTATAGTCGTTACAAAAACTTATCCGTTATCGGATGTGGAAATACTCCACGAATTGGGAGTAAGAGATTTTGGCGAAAATCGTGATGATGAGGGAGTGGCTAAATCGCAGATTCAAGGTCGTTGGCACTATCAAGGTGCAATTCAGAGCCAGAAGATTCGTTCGATCACCAACTGGGCGGATGTGATTCACTCCTTAGACGATCCTCGTCACGGAGCGAAAATTGACCGTATAGCCCGCGAGTTGGAAAAGAAAGTTGATGTCTTCCTACAACTATCACTCGATGGCGATCCATCCCGTGGAGGTGTTGTTGAAAGCGAGCTCTTCTCCTTAGGTGAGAAGGCGCAGGAGTGGCCAGCGATAGAACTTGCAGGAATTATGTGTGTTCCACCTGTGGAGTGGGAGGCTGAGAGAGCATTTTCGGAGATTGCTCGAATACATCGAAATTTTGTGGGCAATTTCCCTGATTCGCCATCTCTGTCTGCAGGGATGAGTGGTGACTATATGACGGCCCTCGCCCATGGAGCGACACACATTCGAGTAGGTAGCAAAATCCTCGGTGAGCGAGCTCACCGCTAGTAACCTTGGGGCATGTCATCATCACCGCTTAATAAGGTCATGGGCTTTTTAGGCCTCGTCGATACCGAAGCAGATCTTCAGACTCCTGAAGAGCGCAAGCAAGTTGTCTCTATTCGAGAGAAGTCAGTTGATAAAGCTGGTGTTCTAGTCGTTGAGCACGAGCAAGTAGATGAGCCTTCAACTTCATACAACATTGTCACACTTCAGCCACGATCTTATTCAGAGGCTCGAAAGGTTGGCGAGTTCTACCGTCAGGGTCATCCAGTCATTATCAATCTTGATGACATGGAAGAGGGGGAGCGCAAGCGTCTCGTTGACTTCTCAAGTGGTTTGGTGTTTGGCTTGCACGGTCGCATCGAGCGCATCAGCCTTAAAGTCTTTCTTCTCTCACCTGCAAATGTCAATGTAAGCAATGAAGATAAGAGCGCTGCTCAAGCATCTTTCTTCAACCAGAGCTGATTCTTAAATGTTACTTGAACGCCTAGTTCTGCAACTTCTTTTTCTCTTTAAGATTGCTCTTTTTCTTCGCATAATCTTCGATTACATTCGTCTGTTTGCACGCTCTTGGCGTCCGAATTCATTCATATTAATGATTTTTGAAGTTGTTTATTCGATTACAGAAAAGCCTATGGCTTTTGTCCGCAGATATATTCCTCCGCTACGCCTGGGTGGCGTAGCTTTGGATCTATCCTTCATCGTTCTCTTGATTGCTATCGATTTACTCGGCAAGGTTGTAGTAGTAGTTCTCTAAGCCTTTGCTAGAGCAAATGAGAATCCAAGTTCTGGATCTGTAATCGCAAGCGATTCATCGCGTTGAGTACTAGTTGCTAAGACCTCGTCACCGATGTGTTTAATTCCATTTTCAATCGTGCTTACGAGTTCGGCATCTGCGTTCCAGGTGAGCGAGATTCGATCTGAAATTTCAAAACCATCGCTCTTACGGCGCTCCTGAATAAATCGAATAACCTCTCTGATTTGGCCAGCAGCGATAAGTTCAGGAGTCAGGGCCAAATCCAAAGCAACACTTTCCCCATCGTGACTTGCGACCATCCAGCCTGACTTTGGAACCTCAGTAACAACAAGGTCATCCAATGTAATCTCGAAGGTGCCTACCGTGGTGGATTGGCTTGAGCGAAGAAGAGAAACAAGTTCCGCTGCGTTTACATCGACTAGAAGCTTTGCCACTTCCTGCACTGACTTTCCGTATTTAGCGCCCAGTGATTTGAAGTTCGCCTTTATAGAAACATCAACGAGATCTCCGTCGGCATCTGCAATATCAGCAAGATTGATTACATTAAGTTCATCTGAGATTTGCCCCTTCATCTCTGATGGCAATGATGACCAGCCTTGTGCCGAAATGAGAGCTCGCTCCAGTGGCTGGCGAATCTTGATACCAGACTCAGCGCGTGCTGCACGACCGAGTTCGACCACCCTACGAGTCATTGCAACTTGTTTATTGAGTTGCTCATTGATCAGCGATGTATTAGCAACTGGGAAGTCACTCATGTGCACAGATAATGCAGCCGATGGATTAGCTCCGCGAATGAGTTGTTGCCAAGTTTGCTCAGCAATAAACGGCACCATGGGAGCCATTAATTGAGTGAGTATTTCGAGCGATTCATGGAGAGTGGCAAGTGCTGCAACATCTCCATCCCAAAAGCGTCGTCTCGATCTGCGAACATACCAATTGGAGAGATCATCAATAAATCGAGCGATAGCTTTTCCTGCAGATTGTGAATCAAATGAGTTATACGCCTTATCCACTTCAACTACTAGTGCATTCACTTCACTGAGAATCCACTTATCCATCACTGTGCGATCTGCGATTGCGGGACTCTGATCCAGCGTGAAGTTTGAAGCTTCCGCATAGAGAGAATGGAATGAGATTGTGTTCCAATATGTAAGGAGCGTTTTACGCACCACATCAGAGATTGCGTCATGTCCAACGCGACGAGATGCCCAAGGTGAGCCCGCTGCAAGCATGTACCAGCGGACAGCATCTGCACCATGTTGATCCATGAGAGCCATAGGTTCGAGAACATTTCCAAGATGCTTGCTCATCTTGCGACCATCTTTATCAAGGATGTGGCCTAGGCAGAGCACATTCTCATAAGAGCTTTGGTCAAAGACGAGAGTTCCGATGGTCATGAGGGTATAGAACCAACCGCGTGTCTGATCAATTGCTTCACAGATGAAATCGGCTGGATATGCAGCTTTGAACTTCTCAACTGAACCTGGCTTATGCGGATAGCCCCATTGAGCAAACGGCATTGAACCTGAGTCATACCAGCAATCGATAACTTCAGGCACTCGATTCATTGTTGCTGAGCACTCAGTGCAACTGAAAGAGATGTCGTCAACAAAAGGTCGGTGAGGATCTAAATTAGAGAGTTCTTGACCCGCCAAAGCTCCCAATTCTGATAAGGATGCGATGCAAACTTCGTGCTTGTTCTCGCATCGCCAAATTGGAAGAGGAGTGCCCCAATAACGATTACGCGAAAGCGCCCAGTCAATATTGTTTGTAAGCCAATCGCCATAGCGACCAGTCTTAATCGTCTCTGGATACCAATTAGTTTTCTCGTTCTCTCGGATGAGTTGATCCTTGATGGAAGTTGTGCGGATATACCAAGATGGCTGTGCGTAATAGATGAGTGCTGTATGGCAACGCCAGCAATGCGGGTATGAGTGCTCATACTGCTGGCTCTTATAAAGAGCCCCTGAAGTCTTAAGCTCCTTAACGAGAGGCTTATCTGCATCCTTGAAAAATAGTCCTCCCACGACAGCAATTTCTGGGAGGAAAGTTCCATCAGGTGCCACAGGATTAACAACAGGCAGACCATATGCACGGCAGCTTGCTAAGTCATCAGCACCAAATGCAGGAGCTTGATGGACTAAACCAGATCCATCTTCCGTAGTGACATAGTCAGCCAGAATCACATAGTGCGCCTCTGGAATTTCAATATATTCAAATGGGCGCTTATAAGTAACGCGCTCTAGCTCACTGCCCTTAAAGCGCTTAAGGATTTCATGTTCGCCGCTGACTGCAGACAGAAGTGCTTCAGCAACAACAAGAACTTCAGAAGCTGTCTTCTCTTCAGATGTCACTGTTGATTTAACAGCAACATAGTCAATGCTTGGATTTGCTGCGATTGCAGTATTGGAGACCAATGTCCATGGGGTGGTGGTCCAGACAAGAAGTGAGGCATTAAGGTCAGCAAGTTCCCCAGAGGTGATTGGAAAGCGCACATAGACAGAAGGATCTGTCACTGTTTCATAACCTTGAGCCAACTCGTGATCGGAAAGTCCCGTTCCGCATCGTGGGCAGTAAGGTGCAACGCGATGATCTTGAACTAAGAGACCTTTCTTCCAAATCTCTTTAAGGCTCCACCACACACTCTCCACATATTCAGGAGCCATAGTCCAGTACGCTTGATCAAAATCAACCCAGAAACCCATTCGCTCTGTCATGCGTGTGAACGCATCAACATGGCGAGTTACAGATGTCTTGCACTTGTCGTTAAATTCAGCGATTCCAAATTTCTCAATATCGCCCTTGCCAGAAAATCCAAGTTCCTTCTCGACGGCGATTTCAACAGGGAGACCGTGGCAATCCCATCCAGCTTTACGAGAGACGAACTTGCCCTTCATTGTTTGATATCGAGGAAAGACATCTTTAAATACTCGAGCTTCAATATGGTGTGTGCCAGGCATTCCATTTGCAGTTGGAGGACCTTCATAGAAAGTCCATTCTTGGCCACCACGGCGTGAGTCGAGGCTCTTCTCAAAGATTGCGTTCTCTCTCCAAAATTTAAGGATGGAGTGTTCCATCGCAGGAAGATCAATCTGCGCTGGGATAGATGTAAATGCCTTCTTTGAATTGCTCATAGCCTGCTCCTAGTAATCCACTCCATGTGATAAATCTGGAGGGACGAGCTTTCGGCTCGCGGTACCACCCGCCTTGTCAGTTACCTGACCTCTCTTTACTCTCACGGCCGGTTAGATCGGAAGAGCGTCGTGTAGGGAAAGAGTGTCTTCGCCTGTGTAGATC
>CALEZA010000053.1 GCA_937927965.1 uncultured Candidatus Planktophila sp. | reverse complement strand
ATCTTGAACAATATGATTTCAAATTAGTACGTGAAGCACTTCATGAGCGCGAACTCATGGTTTCATCCCTGAGCCCGCACTTGGTAAAGCCAGTCGGTTTCCTTTATCCGCTTCATGAAAAGGCAAAAGATCGTGCATACGTTGGCGCAGGTCTTGCGCTCTACGACGTACTTCGTGGATTCCAGCGCGCACTGCCATGGCATAAGCACATGTCGCAGAAGAAGATTGCAGAGATTGCGCCATCGCTCCGGCAAGATATTGTCACTGGCGCAGTTAAGTATTACGACGCCCAAGTAGACGATGCTCGACATACGATGACAATTATTCGTACCGCACGTCGCCATGGTGCAGTGATTGCAACTCGAGTAGAGGTAGATCAACTCATCCGTGACGGGAAGAAAGTTAACGGTGCAGAGGTTACCGACACCGTCACTGGCAAGAAGATAAAAGTTTCAGCAAAGGCAGTGGTCATGTGTGCAGGTATCTGGAGCGATGAGATGCATGCCAAGTTTGACCTCAAGCCAGGTTATGGCGTCACAATGTCAAAGGGCGTCCACATCGTTGTTCCAGGTGATGCAATTAAATCCAATACCGGCATCATTCTTAAGACTGCGGTTTCTGTTCTCTTCCTTATTCCTTGGGGCGATAAGTGGATCGTGGGAACAACTGATACTCCGTACGACGGAGATCGCGCACATCCACATGCAACAAATGAAGATATTCAATACATTCTTGACCAGGCCAATAAAGTCCTTGATCCACAGCTCAAGCGTGAAGAAATCATTGGTGTCTATGCGGGGCTTCGACCACTTGTCTCCAACGACAAGGGCTCTTCTACAACAAAGCTCTCCCGTGAACATACCGTCGATAGAAGTGCACCAGGGTTTGTCAGCATTGCTGGCGGTAAATACACCACCTATCGGGTGATGGGTAAGGATGCGGTAGATCTAGCGGTTCTAGATTTGAGAAGACTCGTCAACGAATCTTGCACTGAAAAACTTCCACTTGTCGGAGCGGATGGTTACTTTGCACTACAGCAACAAGTCGCCCAAATCGCTCGAGAGAGCAAGCTTGCGCCTGAGACAGTCACACATCTACTTAATCGCTATGGTTCATTGGTCAGTGAAGTCCTCGAGCTTATTGAAGAAGACAGCTCTCTTGCATCACATCTTTCTCCCACATTGCCATATATCAAGGCGGAAATTGTTTATGCAGCAAGCCATGAAGGCGCTCTCTCTGTCGATGATGTTATTTCGCGCCGCACTCGCCTAGCCTTTGAAGCACCGCATGCAGGCATTGATCTCGCAGAAGAGGTGGCTCAACTCATTTCCCCCGTTCTCGGGTGGGGAGCCAAAGAGAGAAAAGCTTCAATTGCTGAGTATCGCGCTCAAGTTGAGAGCGAAGTCGAAGCAGTTCAAGCTCTCATTAATTCTTAATCTGATTCTTGCATCCATTACTTGGCTTCACACTTGCCTTAGGAGTTGGTCGCGGTGTTGGACTTGGAGTTATTGCAGGTCCTTGAGCAAGAGTGAATGTGATGGGTACAGCTACTTCGGCATGAGTCTCTGAAACATCGGTAAATTTCACTTTGCCATTCCAAGTGCCAGCAACCTCGCTCTTGATACTAATTTTCCATTGACCACTTGTGGCTCGTGCAATGCTCTGTGTGAATTTCATGGGAGTGGGATTTCCTCCAGATACAAACTTCACATCTCCTGTGACTACGGGTGAGCTATCTGGGCGAAGAACTTGAACAGAAATCACCACATTCTTATTGGTGGTGGTGGCGGTAAGAGATTCTACGAGCATAGTTGTTGTCTCTAGATGTGGCATGAAATCTGTTTGATTAGGGACCCATACCCCAGTGGCTAATGAGAGAAAATCTTCGTGACTTCCACCAAATACATTGAGATCTAATCGCGTACCTGGAACACCATATTTAGGAGCGATACCGCAGGAGGTGTATTGCCATACTATCCAGTGCGATTTACATGATGAGGATGTCCAGGAGTGAACATAACATCCTGAGCTCTTCACTCCTGGTGATGAAGTGGGCTTACTTGGATCAAGCGCATATTGAGCTAGCCAGAGTGGATATTGGCGAAGTTCAACATCTCGCGCCATCGCGCTTTCAAGAAATGTTGGATAAGAGTAGAAGATAGGTGTGCGGCCAGTCTTCTCTTTTACGGCTGCCATAAATGTCTTAGCCCAGAGCGTGACTGTTGTTCGAGAGGCTCTTTTTGCGCAACTTTTCGAAGGACGATATCTCACACAGTTATTCTCAAGATCGAGTGCATACGGAAGATCGCGAGAGTTATATCCACCAAGAGAGGCTAATCGCCACATTACTTTTTGTGCTTGAGCTTGGGCATCTTTAATAACCTCAGTTGCTGTACTGACATCAGGAAGAAGTGCGTAGTGATAGAAACCTGTATAGATTCCAGCGCTCTGAGCCGCACGCCTATCCTCACCCACATACTTCACAGCTAATTGATCAGCATCACTTCGAGTATCTGATGCTTTGATCATGACAAAATCAACTCCCGCACGATGCATCTTTACAAAGTTGATTGGTTTGGAGTTGGGGTGCTGCCAGCGTGAGATATCAGCACCATGAATGCGTCCACCGGGACCTGCCAATCGCAAGGTGTTCTCTTGCGCGGCAGGAGCGGCAGTTAAGGGAAATGACAAGAGTGAGATTGCAGAAAGAACGCTCAGAACTTTAATTCTCATGGCTTACTTCTCAACGATGACGACAGAGATTCCGAGAACATCTCGGATTACGCTCTGAAGTTGGGGAGCTAAGCGACCACGAGCATCTGAATAATCATGGCCCATCGCAAGTTTTGTTGGATCTGAAAAGTCCAAGGTGAGTCGGCCATTATCGAATGATTCAAGGCGTGCATCAAAGAAGGCAAGCCAAGCAATTCGATTCACTCGCTCTAGATGGTCTAAGACCTCATTCCATCGGCTGCGAATCTCATTGAGAGTGAGGGTGGTGGACACCCTCCAGACTTTACATCACGCACTCGTTGCAAGGGGATGTGTGCGAGGTGCGCCAAGCCATTTAAAGTAGTGAGAGGCCAAAATCACTCTCATATTGCGTCCATGTTCATGGGAGATATGAAGGTGCTGGGCAATACGAGAGATTGTCTGCTCTACGGATTTCTCGCTGACAAAGCGCGTGCGACCGATATCTGAATTGCTCAATCCAAGAGCGAGAAGTCGAAGGGTCTCAATCTGAATATCTGTAAGTGAATTAAGTGCACCATCCCATTCATTTGCGATCCACATTGTCTTAGCTCCTGGGATTAAGGATGCATCGAGAGCTGTGCGAATCTCACGAAGCTCAGTCAGAGCTGACTTCTCAATCAACATAGTGCCTTGTGGGAGTTGGCTCTCAGTGATTCCGAAGAGGCGAAGGTCTGGTGAATGAGTCAATAGGACTACTCCCAGCGTTGGTCGCAGGGAGCGCATCTGGTGAGCAAATTGCAATATTGCGCCATCGCATCCTTGGTAGTTGATCAGGATCGCATCGGGGGAGAGGGCATGAAATAGATGTGTAGCGCTAGAAATATCAATGGCTTCTCCGACTACATCGATACCTTGAAGGCGAAGTGAGTCAGATAAGGTTGCAAGCTCAAAGCGATTGCAATCGAGTATAAGAATTCGTGAAGATGAATTTAAGTTCTGTTCCATGGGCAAACGCTATCGAGAGAAATAAACCGATAGTAGGGAAGTGATGAACTCGTGAGGATATTGTGAATCTAACTTAGTGGTAGGGATACTTATTTAAGTATTTTAGTTACGGATTGTGCAATTCCTTCAATGAGAGATGAAGCGCTGATCGGTCCACCTTCTGAGGCAGCGAGAGCTGCTCTGTTATGAATAAATGCACCTGTTGCTGCAACATCAGCCAATTTCTTTGGAGAGTTGAGAATTTCAATGTAGTTGGTGGCAAGGAGTGCTCCAATAATTCCAGCGAGCACATCACCAGAACCTGCAGTTGCAAGCCAAGCAGTGGCGGCAGGTAGTTCGATGAGGTAATTATCTTGTGCAACATATGTGGTCGATCCCTTAAGAAGAACTGTCACACCTAGTATCTCTGATGCTTTCACAGCCCACTGCGCAGGATTTGCTTCGATTAATTCAGAGCTTGCAACAACACCTCGTGATGCTAGTAAGCGAGATAACTCACCTGCATGCGGTGTGATGAGCGTTGGTTGCTCGAGAGATCCCGCAAGATGAAGCGCTCCTGCATCTAGAAGTGTTGGAACGCTTTGATCTTTTAGAAGAGCGAACCATCGATGGCGAAGCCAGGTAGTGATATCTGAGTATTTCTTATGGTCTATTCCAGAGCCTGCAATCCATGCGGTTACAGGTCCTGGCTGAACGAGAGCCTCTGGTGTGCGATGGAGAACTAAATGTGCCAACCCAGAGGAGCTATGAAATCGAAGAGCGCCTACGCCAGTTGCTGATGCAGCTGCGGTGGTGAGCACGGCTGCACCTGGATACTGGGCAGAGCCAGTAATAACTCCAAGCGTTCCACGCGAGTACTTATGATCGAGTTCGCTGGGAACGATGATGCAACGAGCTGCATCCTTGGCGTTCCATTTTTTGACTTCACTCTTTTTTGCCATATTGACAGTCTATTCACTTGCTCTTACTTATGAGAAATTACCAATCTTAAACTTTGCTAGTTCGCGGAGAGGATCTGATTTTCCAGCATGTTCTCCATTAAATGCTGAAGAGCCATCTCGTCCACAGATTGAGGTAATTGCACTCTTTCCGCCAGGGTGTGCATTAATCCAACGAGTAAGGTCGTAGACACTGCCGTTAATCACGCTCCAACAAGAAGTTGGTCGGGAATGTTTTTGGAGATCGGAGGATGTATAGCTTCCACCACTTTTACTTGTTGTTGCGGGAGTCGAGGTTGCAGTTGGACTACTCTCTGGAAGGCGACCTTTCCACACTGCCTCTGCACCACTGTGGCCAGTCAGGAATGTGAGAATCAAAACTGCAACTCCTGCAAGAGCTGTGATGTGGCTCAAGAGAGTGGCCGTGCGAGATTTGCGGCCTTTGGCAGATTGATACCAAATAATCGTCAGTACCATGAAGATAAAGGCTGCGATTGTAAGAAGTGATCCGTAATCAGCGTGGACCACTGGGGTTCCGATCTTCTCGGCTAGTGCTTCGCCAGATTGTTTTGCTACAAGGACTGCAGCTGAACCCAAGACTATTCCCGCAGCAGCAATAAAGGAGTACTTCACTTTAATTTTTGGTGTGTAGATGATTGCAATCAGCGCAATTGTTGAAAGGGGAAGAATAACCACAGCAAAGTGAACGACCAGCGGGTGCACGGGAAGACCAAAGATTGAGTACAAAAGCGATTCCATTGCCCCATTAATTCATATATTCCATCTAAATTGGTGAATAAGCTAAGAAGTGTTGGAGATAGAATCACCCCATGCGTAGATTGTTAGCGGTTCCCCTAATCATCGCTGCCACCCTTCAATTTTCTTCTCTTCAGGCTGACACTCTCAACGCGGATCAGAAGTTGGTTTTGACAAAGACTGTGACGGGTTCGATTAGTCCTAAATCTGTTCTCGCCTCACAATCGGGGCTAGTCAGTGCTCACAACATGATGTATCGCCACTCGGTTACTATCTATGACGCATCTACTGCCGAACTTCTCGCCACCGTTCCAGATACCGTAATACTTTCTGACTTTGGTTATAAGAAGTACTCAGGTAGTTATCGCGGTGCACCTGTTGAAGGCGCCTTCTCACCTGACGGCAAGTATCTCTACTTCACCAACTATGCGATGTATGGAAAAGGTTTTAACAAAGAAGGTCATGACACTTGTTCTCCAGCTTCTGGCTATGACTCAAGTTTTCTCTCACGCATCAACTTAGAGATGAAGAAGATAGACGCTGTCTATCCAGTGGGATCCGTGCCAAAGGTTGTGAAAGTGACCCCAGATAACAAGTATGTATTGGTGAGCAATTGGTGTTCCTACACAGTCACAATCATTTCTATCGACTCTGAAAAAACTGTCGCTTCAATCAAGATCGGACGCTATCCACGAGGAATCGCCATCACCCAAGACGGTCGTTATGCATATGTAGCAGAGATGGGTGGTTCTCATATCCACCGAATCGATCTCACCGACTTTTCCAAAACCCTTATTCCAATCGGCGCCAATCCTCGCGCCGTCGTTCTCTCTCCAGATGGAAGTAAGTTATATGTGACGATGAATGTTTCTGGCCGCGTTCAGGCGTGGGATCTTGTCGCAGGTAGAAGTATTAAGAGCGTTAAGACCGGGCTAGCTGCACGCAGCTTGGATGTCTCATCCGATGGCAGCGCTCTCTTCGTAGTCAATTTCAATAGCGACACGGTCTCCAAAGTGAGAACAAGTGATATGAAAGTTCTCCAGACAATAAAAGTCTGCAATGAACCCATTGGAGTTACCTACGATTCTTCAACAAATCGCACATGGGTTGCCTGTTATGGGGGCTCGCTGAAGGTTTTTGAAAATCAATAGAGATTTATTCAAAATCGAGGGCTTTGTTAATAGTCGTATAGATCTGAAATAACTTCAGTGATTGCCTCATCGGATAAATCATCTGAATCCATGAGTTCCCATAGATCCAAGACATAGTAAGGATCAGAGTCATCATCGGAATCGATAGTTTCCTGCCAGATAATAAATTCAATATTGATGGAAAAAAGCTTTTCATCTGCTGGCTCAAATGGTTTTTCTGCAAGAAACCAGCTCTTATTCTCCACAATGCCATCTTCTGTGTGAGCGCCATTGATGAGATAGGAGTATCCATTGACGGAATCTGACTTTAAAGTCCAGACCAAAGATGAATCCACAGATGCAACCTCTTCTTCATCCACTTCGGTGAGCGGTCCGTACACCTCGATGAGGTTGGTGAGTTTTGCATGACATTCACGGATGTAGTCAAAATCGATTTCTTCTAGGAGGGCAGCAGTAACTTCTTCATCTGATGCATCCTCGGATACTTCGATAGACCACATCTGCTGACTCCCATCATCGACTCTCATGAGTCCCACTTGGAATTTAACGGCAGGAACTTGGGAAGTCAATGCAGCTAATCTTTATTTAAGTGAGGCGGGTCGGGCTCGAACCGACGACGACCGAATTATGAGTTCGGGGCTCTAACCAACTGAGCTACCGCCTCCAGTATTACTGGATGTGGGGGCAATCTTACGGTCTTAGAGAGACCTTTCTATCCATGTTATCCCCCCACCTATAGACTTACCCTCATGATTCATCTGCGCCAATCACGCTCTTCCATCATCTTTTCAGAGAGCGATGAGACCCTCTCAATACTGCATTGGGGAAAGAAAATTGGCGATCTCAACGCGGCAGCTGAGAAAGCCCTTGCAGTCGCTACCCAGAAGCCTCACTTTCATGGCGGACTCGATGTTGCTCCACGCAACCTGATTCTGCGTGAGCACTCACGAGGTTTTATTGGACATCCTGCTCTTCGCGGCCATCGTAATGGCGTTGCAGCTTCAAATCACTTTAAATTAAAGAGTGCTTTGCAAAAAGATCAGAGCATGGTGGCACTATTCCATGACGAAATTGCTGAACTTGAGATCACTTTGACATATACCTTGACTCCAAGTGATGTTCTGCTTATCGATGCGTCCGTGAAGAATCTTGGCACCACTGATTATTTCTTGGAACACTTTCTCTACTGGCTTCCACTTGCAGAGCAGGCAGATGAACTCCTTGATTTCTACGGCCACTGGACGAAAGAGCGTCAGCCGCAGCGCAGAGAGATTGGGTATGGACTGACCTCTCGCGAAGGCTTTGAAGGTCGATCTGGTCATGATTACACAATTACTCAAGTGGCTCTTAACCATTCCACCAACTTCAGAAGCGGTGAAGCATGGTCACTTGCCATGGCGTGGTCTGGAAATAACATCCACCATGTTGAACGACTTATTGATGGATCCAAGGCGATAGGAGCTGGTGAATACCTGCTTCCTGGCGAAGTTATTTTGAAGCCAGGTGAGTCCTATGAAGCCCCTCGCGCAATTGCATCTTTTAGCGATCAAGGTCTGGATGGAATTACTTCTAATCATTACGACTGGATTCGTTCACGCAGCAATCACATTACAAAGGTGCGACCACGCCCGCTCACACTCAATATGTGGGAAGCGGTCTACTTCAACCATAGCTTTGAGGGTATTAAGAAGATTGTTGATAAGGCTACAGAGATTGGTGTTGAGCGTGTAGTTCTCGATGATGGATGGTTTGGATCACGACGCACAGATAATAAGGGCCTTGGAGATTGGGTTGTATCAAAGGATGTGTGGCCAGATGGATTACAGCCAATCATCAAATACATCAACGATAAAGGTATTGAATTTGGCCTCTGGTTTGAAGGCGAAATGGTCAACGCCGACTCTGATCTCTATCGAGCTCACCCTGATTGGATTTTGCAAGAGCCAGGTCGCATCCCTGTTGAAGGTCGATGGCAACAGGTTCTTGATCTCACTAAAGAGGGCGCATACAACCATGTGCTCAATCAAGTAGATGCGGTGTTATCTGAGAACAACATTGCCTACATTAAATGGGACCACAATCGCCATCTCTCAGATCCGATTAGCGATGGCCGACCTGTCGTTCGCAAGCAGACACAGGCAATCTATCGACTCTTTGATGAACTCAAGCGTCGCCATCCGGGCCTTGAAATTGAGTCATGTGCATCAGGTGGTGGTCGAGTGGATCTCGGAATGATTGAGCATGCCGATCGATTCTGGACTTCAGATCAAAACGATGCACTTGAGCGTCAACAGATTCAGCGATGGACTGGCCTTGTTATTCCACCAGAATTCCTTGGCACACATGTGGGGCCAACAGTTGGCCATCAGATGCATCGCACGCATAGCATCTCATTTAGAGTCATTAATGCTCTTTTTGGTCATGCTGGTATCGAGTGGAATGTCACTGAAGCTAGTGGCGAGGAAATTGCAACACTGAAGAGTTATGTTGCCTTCTATAAGAAGAACCGCGATTTACTCCACTCAGGAGATGTGGTGCGTAGCGATGTTCTAGTTGGCAATGCCCAGATGTATGGGACTGTGGCAAAAGATAAGAAGAGCGCGATATTTAGCTATATGCAGCTCACATCTGCAGATAATTTTGGGCCACTAGTTGCAACCTTTGAAGGATTGGATCCTAAAACCTCATACACATTCAAAGTCGTGGAAGAACTCTCGTCACAAGATTTCTTGCAGAAATCTCATCCAGGTTGGTGGCCATCTGTTGCCATGACAGGGGAGCAGCTAGCAAATATTGGTCTGCAACTTCCTGTGCTCAAGCCAGAATCTGGCCTACTCTTTGAAATAGTAGCTTCCTAAGGTTTGTTGCGCTGGTAGCCCTTGCGGCCCCAGACTTCCCATAGACCCATCACACTCAAGAGAAGCGCAAAGCCAAAGAGAACATCTTCAGCTGGCGCGGAGAAAAATCGCAAACCCATGATTGCATCAGGGTGATACATCACAATGTTGCGCGATGTGAGCCACCAATTTGTCAGGAATTGAAATGGCAAGATGATTGCGTAGGAAGTCCAGAATGCAGGACGGGTCAGCATTGAGGTCTTAAAGCCAAAGAGATCCACCATCACTGCGATGGCAAAGGCGGTGATAGCAATATCAGAGTAGATCATTCGCCAAACTCATCCTTTCTCCAATGAGGCTTAACGGTTGTTACTCCTTCAATGGTAAAGATTGCTGCCATCGGCACGACCATAAAGAAGAGATACTCTTCAAGTGGAATATTGAAAGGGCCATAGATTCCAAGAATCTGCTCTTTATCAAAGAACCAATGACCTTGAGCGATGGCATAAGCATCCCAAGCGATGAAGATTAAGCTGATGGGAAGAACGCTGATGATCACGCGCTTAATTCTCCGTAAGACTCCAGTCTTCAGGACGATTTCGAGCCAGGCAGAACCGCAGAAAGTAAATATGAGCATCGCCATATATGACCACTGTTTCATGCTCGCATTTTTGCATATAAAGGGTGGAATCTTGCTACTGTGAGGCTTATGGAGAGCGCAAAGTTAGAAACTTTCTTAAATGTGCGTCGCTTCTCGACTCTTTCAGTAGTTCTGGTTTCGGCACTTTCCATAGTTTTTGCATCCTGGTTGGGAGCCGATTCCCTGAATTGGCAGGTGGCAATTGCCGTCGCTGCTTTAGCAGTTGGTATCCCGCATGGGGCACTCGATCACCTGGTTACCTTGCCGAAAAATAAGCCACTGAGAATGGCAATTTTTATCGCAATCTATATAGCTGTTGCACTCATCGCTATCTGGGCGATATTGAAGTGGAATGTGTGGGGATTTATTGGTGTGGTCCTAATGAGTGCTATCCACTTCGGTATTGGCGATAGCGCATTCATTGCCGAACTTGATGGACTAAGTCAAAAGACTCGACATAGCTCAGGCACATGGGCATATGCATTAGCAGCAGGTTTTGTTCCAGTGATAATCCCCTTGATCAATAGCCGTAGTACGCAAGCGTTAGAAAAGGTCAATCCCGTCTTGGTGGATTGGCACCATGGATATGAGTCTGAGCTCCTCATTGCCATTGCGCTGATATCTACTATTGCCATTCTCATCCTGCTGAAAAATCGCCAATACAGAGATCTCTTTGATGTGGCATCTCTGATTGCTCTAGTTTCATTTGCACCCCCATTGGTGGCTTTTGCCACCTACTTCGGTTGTTGGCATGCGATGCGCCACACAGCAAGACTTTCTTCCATCCTTCCTCAATCTCAGAATTACTATCTTCAGGGAAGTTCTTTTAAAGCTTTTCAGAGCGCTGTCATTCCGGGACTTCCCGCATTGGTGGGCACCTTTATCTTTGTGGGAATTCTCGCTGGCTTTGCACGAGAGAGCATTACAGATCGCTTTCTCTGGCTTACATTGGTCACCATCTGGGCGCTGACTGTGCCGCATATGATTGTGACCTCACGATTAGACCGAGTCGCTCTCAAGCGATAATGACTTTTTAGTTAGGCTCTACTCCATGCGATTGAAAATAATCACCCTGCTTCTACTCCTCACTCAGATTTCACCTGCACAGGCAGCACCTATTTATGTTTTTCCCGTTGCTGGATGTGAGGTCAATTATGCGAGAGCACATCACGACTACGCAGCCACAGATATTCTCGCCAATGCGGGATGTAAATTTGTTGCTCCCATAGATGGTGTGGTGGATGAAGTCAGTCGAGTCGATAATTGGAAAGGCAAGACCAATCTCGGTATTGATCGAGGGGGGCTCTTTGTATCAATCATCGGCAGTGACGGAGTTCGCTACTACGGATCCCACCTTCGTTCTATCCCATCAAGTATTCAGCCTGGTGTTGCCGTAAAAGCGGGAAGAGTGCTCGGTGCTGTTGGTGCAACGGGAAGTGCGAAGGGAACAGCGCCTCATCTTCATTTTGGAATTTCATGGCCAACCCCACCAGATACTTGGTGGGTTCGCAGAGGCGAAGTACTCCCATGGAAATATTTAGATGCATGGAAGAGCGGTAAAGATCTCTCTCCAGTGAAAGAAGTTGCAGCTCGTAAAGCTAAGGTGGGGGAGATTCCACCTGTTCCTAAGAAATAGAGAAAAGAAAAACCCCGCCGATTTCTCGACGGGGTTTTTCGTAAGTGTAATTAGGCTG
>CALEZA010000052.1 GCA_937927965.1 uncultured Candidatus Planktophila sp. | reverse complement strand
AGAAGGTAAGAACGATGCAGTCACACTAGGCGATATTGTGATTGACCCAATCGTTGCCGCAGGACAAGCAAAGAGCGCTGGCCATAGCACCGAGCACGAGATCTATATCCTTGCAGCACATGGACTCCTTCATATCTTGGGATATGACCATGCAGACCGTGATGAAGAGAAGGTTATGTTTGAACTCCAGGAACGCATTGTGATGAAATGGGAAAAGGCTTAAGTGAATCAACTCCGCAAGGCAATTAGCGCAGTTCTGGTTTTTATCTACACGCCCATAGCTAAGGGTGTTATCAAACTCGGAAACTTCATCACACCAGATAAGGGTTTCGAGTGGGGACTCTTCACTGATGAGAACGAACTCAGAGATTTAATGGATCATGCTCATAATCGTGGACTGGTTGAATCCGATGAACACGAGATGATCCACAATGTGTTTGATTTGGGGGACACTCTTGTTCGAGAGTTGATGGTTCCTCGCACAGAGATGGTCTGGATCGAGCGAGATAAGAGTCTGCGCCAGGGCCTCTCTCTTGCCTTGCGCTCTGGATATTCGCGCATCCCTGTTGCAGGAGATGGCGTTGATAACATCATTGGAATTGCATATGTGAAGGATCTCGCAAAGAGAGCTCTTGATCACCATGAAGCTGAGACCACTGAGAAGGTGGAGCAACACCTTCGACCACCCGTCTTTGTCCCAGAAAACAAGGAAGCAGCTGAACTTCTCAAAGAGATGCAGCGAGATCAAATCCACCTTGCAATCGTGGTTGATGAATACGGGGGAACTGCAGGAATCATCACCATTGAGGACATTATCGAAGAAATCGTTGGTGAAATTGCAGATGAATACGACGATGGAATTGAGAGCTTCACATGGCTCTCTGAAAATAAAGCACGAGCAAAAGCCAGCCTTCATATCGAAGATCTTGCAGATGAGCTAAAGATCAAGATTGATGAAGAAGATTATGAGGGCATCGACACCATTGGTGGCTTGATGGCTCAGCAGCTCGGTCGCGTTCCTATTGCAGGAAGCACCATCTCCCTCCAAGGGTGGTCAGTAACTTCAGAGCGTCCTGTGGGAAGACGCCGTAGAATTAGTTCTGTAATGATTGAGCGAGTTGAAGAGGCTGAAGAAGATCATGAATAATCCAGAAGACGACAAGCTCGTTATTCTTGCAAAGAACACCTTGGCTCGAAGCGCAGCTGCCTCTGCTGCAGCTCTGCGTGATTCCACAGGTCGCACCTATGTTGCAATCAGCGTGAAATCACCTGGTCTCTCACTCGATGCCTTTGAAGCTGTTCTCACAGTTGCTCTTGCTTCAGGAATTACAGGTATTGAAAGTGTGATTGCAGTAGGTGAGAAACCAAGCAATATTGAGGCTATTAAGGGCGTTTCAGGCGATGCAACTATCTTCTATATCAATGCAGACGGGGAAGAACTCTCTCTTTAAGCGTTAAGATAGGCGCATGCGCGTTGTTCGTTTTACACCTCAGCCTGATACTGGCCTTGGCGACGACCCTCTCTATGGAATCCTTGAAGAGGACAATTCCATCTCAGTCATCACGGGAGATCCGATCTATCAGGGAATCCAAAAGACAGCAGCAAAGCTTGCACTCACTCAAGTCCGACTCTTAGCCCCCGTTATTCCTCGCTCCAAGATTGTCTGCATTGGAAAGAACTATGCAGACCATGCAGCTGAGATGGGGGGAGTAGTTCCTGACGAACCGATTATCTTTATCAAGCCAAATACTTCTGTGATTGGTCCCTCTGACACGATTGTGTGGCCAGAGATGGCTCCATCAATTGATTATGAAGGTGAATTGGCAATCGTGATTGGTCGCATCTGTAAGGAAGTTCCTGTTGAACGAGCAAGCGATGTGATCTTTGGATACACCATGGCAAATGATGTGACATCACGAGAGTTGCAGAAGAAAGATGGCCAGTGGACTCGTGCCAAAGGTTTTGACACATTCTGCCCCCTTGGACCATGGATTGAAACAGACTTTATCCCTGGAAATCAGCGCATCACGACAACTGTCAACGGTGAGATTAAGCAGGATGCACATCTGTCAGATATGATTTTTAAAGTTCCAGAAATTATCAACTTTGTCTCAAGTGTGATGACACTACTTCCTGGAGATGTGATCATCACAGGCACTCCTGCTGGAATCGGCCCCATGGCCGAGAAGGCAACAGTGGCAATTTCAATCGAAGGTCTCGGTCAGCTAACAAATAAGGTGAGTGCTCGTCCATGAGTAACAATGTGAATACAGGCAAGAAGGTCAAAGTTCGCTTTGCACCGTCTCCAACAGGTGATCTCCATGTGGGAAATATCCGCACCGCACTCTTTGATTGGGCATTTGCTCGCCACACAGGTGGCACATTCCTCTTTCGTATTGAAGATACCGACACCACTCGCGTCACACCTGAATATATTCAGGCTGCAATCGACACACTCAAGTGGCTTGGTCTTGATTGGGATGAGGGACCAGAGGTAGGTGGTCCTAATGGACCATACCTACAATCTCAACGCCTTGATATCTATGCAACATGGGCTCAGAAGTTTCTCGATCAAAAAGATGCTTACCACTGCTACTGCTCACCTGAAGAGTTAGAGGCTGTTCGAGAGGCGCAGCGTGCTGCCAATGTGGCACCTGGATATAACGGTCATTGCCGCGATCTCACCGAAGAGCAAATTGCTGCATATAAGGCGCAAGGTCGTGAAGCTGTAGTCCGCATGCGTATGCCAGATGGCACCACAACATTTACCGATGCTATTCGTGGGGAAGTTACATTTGACCATAAATTCGTTCCAGATTTCGTCTTGGTGCGAGCGGATGGATCACCTCTCTACACACTTGCCGTTGCAGTAGATGATGTCTTAATGGAAGTTACCCATGTCTTGCGAGGAGAAGATCTTCTCTCATCTACCCCTCGTCAGATTCGTGTCTATCAAGCAATGGGAGTTGCTGTAGAGGATTATCCGACTTTTGCCCACCTTCCATTTGTGATGGGCCAAGACAATGCCAAGCTTTCAAAGCGCAATGGTGAAGTATCTATCGCTTGGTATCGAGAGCAGGGCTATCTTCCTGAAGCAATTTGTAATTACCTCGCACTCCTTGGATGGTCTCCAGGAGATGATCGCGAGAATATCTCCATGAAGGAGCTCACTGAGCTCTTCACAGTGGAGAAAGTCCATTCCTCTCCTGCCCGCTTTGATATGAAAAAGCTTGAGGCAATCAATGGAGATAAAATTCGTGCTCTCACACTTGATGAATTTCTCAAGTGGACACTTCCATTCCTCACTCGTGCAGGAGTAATCACGGGGACCGATGATGAGATTGAGTTGGTGAAGAAAGCTCTTCCTCTCATTCAAGAGCGCATCGTGAAGTTAGATGAGACTCCACAGCTTCTCAAATTCCTCTTTGTGAAAGATTTCTCAGTAGATACCGATGCTGTCTCTAAGATTGCAGATAGCGGATCTAAAGATGTGTTGAAGCGATCCATCAAGGAACTTGAATCTCTCTCTACTTGGGATCACACATCGATTGAAACATCCCTTCGCTCTGCTCTCATTGAAGATATGGGCCTTAAGCCACGAGTGGCATTTACCGCCCTGCGTATTGCCACCACTGGAAGCACCATCTCTCCACCGCTCTTTGAGTCGATGGAGCTCCTGGGCCAAAGTGCTTGTATTGCGCGTATTTCCGCAGCACTAGACCTCTAAAGGCTGTGGCAGAAAGACCCATTTTTGTCGGGTAAACTTTCCCCTCGCACGATAGGAAGCGCATCTGAAAAGGTGTGTGGAAAATCTTGGGGTATGGGGTAATTGGCAGCCCTGCTGATTCTGGTTCAGTAAGTCTAGGTT
>CALEZA010000051.1 GCA_937927965.1 uncultured Candidatus Planktophila sp. | reverse complement strand
TTCATCAGGAGTAATAGTCGCGCACTTAATACCGACGCCATGCTTTTGAATGGCTTTAGCGGCATCGATTGTGACCTGGTCATCTGTTGCATCGCGATGCTCCATGCCGAGGTCGTAATACTCAAGATTGACATCGAGGTAAGGCAAGATCAACTTATCCTTGATGAACTGCCACATGATGCGTGTCATCTCATCGCCATCGAGCTCGACTACTGTTCCTTCTACTTTGATCTTTGACATTTTCGTTCTCCTGATTAGTTTCGCTTAAAGACTCTGAACATCGGCTTGCTTAGCGCGGACAGCTTCTGCTGCCTCCTTGAGAGATGCAATCTCTGAATCTGTGAGCTTGCTTTCGACAACCTTACGGATTCCCTCTTTGCCAATCTCTGCTTCAACGCCGAGATAGACACCTGAGATTCCATATTCGCCATCTACCCATGCACACACAGGCATCACAGCTCCTGAATCTTCAATGACAGCTTTGGCCATGCGAGCTGCTGCTGCAGATGGTGCGTAGTAAGCAGAACCTGTCTTCAAGAGTGCCACAACTTCTGCGCCACCATTGCGGGTGCGATCAACAAGCTCATCAATCTCAGCTTGTGACAACTTATCTGCAAGTGCAACGCCATCTACTGTGCAGCGACTTGGGACTGGAACCATGGTGTCACCGTGTGAACCAAGAGTCAGTGTCTTGACTGATGCAACAGGGACTCCAAGCTTTTCAGCGACGAAGTTGGTAAAGCGTGCAGTGTCAAGCATTCCTGCCTGGCCCATGACGCGATGCTTTGGAAAGTTGGTTGCGATTTGTGCAAGAGCTGTCATCTCATCAAGTGGATTTGAAACAACGATAATGACTGCATTAGGTGAATGCTTAGCAATATTTTCTGCAACGCCACGGACGATTCCAGCGTTGACGCCAATGAGATCCATGCGGCTCATTCCTGGCTTGCGCGGAAGACCTGCGGTGATAACGACAACATCTGAATTTGCAGTCTTCTCATAGCCTGCGCCATCAGCAGTTGTTGTTGCACCTGTAATTTTTGTCTCAAAGCTTTCGATAGAACGAGATTGGTTCATATCGAGTGCAAGTCCTTCTGGCTTTCCTTCAACAATATCGGTGAGGACAACCTCATCAAAAATGTTGTATTCAGCTAAACGAAGAGCTGTTGTTGATCCATAGAAGCCTGCACCGACTACGGTGACTTTCTTTGCCATATTGCGTCCTATCGTGGGTATCTTGACGTCAAGGTAACTCTACAACCCTTTGGGAAGGGCCACAGCCAAGGTGAAGAGCACCCCTGCAATGGCAAGTGGGAAGTAACACTCAATTATTCTGCGGCGGGCATCGACCTGTCCCAAACGAGCCAAGGCGATGACGCCTGTTCCCGCGGCAATAAGAAGAGACCCTGTGCGGACAAAGCCGAGGGCTCCCACAAAGATTCCGATCAGGATTGCAGCTCCTGCAGCTCGCAGGTTGAGGCGGGTTATCGCTCGCATGCATCCACCACATTGGTCACAAGCATTGCTCGAGTCATTGGTCCGACTCCCCCTGGCATGGGAGCAATCCAGGAAGCAACTTCGCTCACACCAGGATCAACATCACCTAATAAACCCGCATCTGTTCGTGAAATTCCAACATCTAGTATCGCAGCCCCTGGCTTGATCATCTCTGCTTTAAGGAAGTGAGCCTGCCCAATTGCTGCAATCACAATATCTGCGCGGCGAGTATGTGCCGCAAGATCTTTAGTTCCTGTGTGGGTCAATGTCACAGTTGCATTCTCTTGTTTGCGGGTAAGTAGTAACCCAAGAGGTCTTCCCACTGTCAAGCCTCTTCCAATAACAACAACTTCGGCACCACTGAGAGGTACCTTGTAATGATTAAGAAGTTCAACAATTCCACGAGGAGTGCAAGGAAGAGGAGCGTCGTAACCTGCGACTAATCTTCCCAAGTTCATGGGATGCAAACCATCTGCATCCTTAGTGGGATCAATTGCCTCAAGAATGGCCTGTGTATCAATTCCCTTGGGAAGTGGAAGCTGGACAATATAGCCAGTGCACTCTTTCGCATTATTCAAATCTTTAATCGCTGCAAGAACATCTGCCTGAGTTGCATCTGCCGGAAGATCCACGCGAATCGAATTGATTCCAACTTCTTGGCAATCACGATGCTTTCCACCAACATATGAATGTGATCCTGGATCATCACCAACAAGAACTGTGCCAAGTCCTGGTGTGATTCCGCGAGCTTTGAGAGCTTGAGTGCGTGCAGCAAGATCGCTCTTAATTGATGCAGCAAGTGCCTTGCCGTCGAGAATCTGTGCGCTCATGATGTAAGCCTATCTCGCCTAAGCGTGGGAGAAGTGGCGTGTGCTCGTAAAGAACATTGCCACCCCTGCCTTTTGAGCTGCGGCAATGACTTCTTCATCTCTTACAGAGCCGCCAGGCTGCACAATCGCGACCACGCCCGCTGCTGCAAGGATTTCTAATCCATCTGCAAATGGGAAGAATGCATCTGAGGCTGCAACACTGCCAGCAACTCGATCTCCAGCCCGCTCTACTGCAAGCTTTGCTGAATCAACCCGATTGACCTGACCCATACCAATACCCACTGCCGCTCCATCATGGGCAAGCAATATCGCATTGCTCTTGACCGCCCTCACGGCTCTCCAAGCAAATTGAAGATCGGAGAGCGTTTCTGCAGAGACTGGTGCACCAGTTACTTGTGTCCAATTCTCAACATTGTCCCCATGAGCTGAGATGAGATCAGTTTCTTGAAGAAGTATTCCGCCAGATACTGGGCGGAATTCAAGAGGCGAGATGCGGGTGATGGGATTGGTTAGAATTCGAATTGATGGTTTCTTCATGAGCAATTCAAGTGCCGCTGGTTCGTAATCAGGAGCTATGACAACCTCAGTAAAAATCTCTGAAAGCGATTGAGCCATCGCAAGTGTGACCGTGCGATTTGCAGCTACTACTCCGCCAAATGCAGAAACTGGATCACACGAATGCGCCTTCTGATATGCATCAGCAATAACTTTTCCAGTCGCCACGCCACAAGGATTTGCGTGCTTAATAATTGCAACGCATGGCTCTGAGTGATCCAAGGCTGCTCGCCATGCGGCATCTGCATCTGTGTAATTATTAAATGACATCTCTTTGCCATGAGATTGGACTGCACTCACAATTCCTGGAGGGCCACCTGCATAGATAGCTGCCTTCTGATGGGGATTTTCTCCATAGCGCAATGTATTTTGGCGCTTCCAGATAAGTCCCAACCAATCAGGAATATCCATTGAGATTGTGGAGCCAAGCCAACTTGCAATTGTTAAATCGTATTCAGCTGTAGTGCGAAAGACTTCCAATGCAAGTTCTTTCCGCTCTTGAGCTGTGAAGCCACCCGCCTTGATTGCAGCAATGGCAGCGTCATATTGATGTTCGTGACAGAGCACCGCAACAGAACCGTGATTCTTTGCCGCTCCTCGAAGCATTGAAGGACCACCGATATCGATCTGCTCAATACTGTCCTCGAAGGATGCACCAGACATGATTGTTTTTAAGAATGGGTAGAGGTTAATTACCACCAAATCAAAAGGCTCGATATCTAGATCTTTAATTGCAGACAGGTGCTCTGGATTATTCTGATCTGCAAGAATCCCTGAGTGCACGCGTGGATGAAGAGTCTTCACACGACCACCCATGATTTCTGGAAAGCCTGTGTATTCGCTGACTTCAGTAACTACAATCCCTGCTTCAGCTAGCGTCTTTGCTGTGGAGCCCGTTGAGAGGATCTCCACGCCAGCATCGGAAAGCGCACGACCTAATTCAAGGAGTCGATTTTTGTCATAGACGCTCACAAGAGCTCGGCGGATGGGCTTGCGTTCAGACATTCGGGGACTCCAGTGTGGGTAGTAATCGACGAATGGTCGCAACAATGAGACCGCGTTCGACAATCTTAATGCGCTCGTGGAGTGACTCTTCGGTATCACCCGCGAGAATTTCTACTCTCTCTTGAGCGATTACCTCTCCCGTATCAACGCCCGCATCAACCCAGTGGATGGTTGTGCCTGTCTCCGTAGCGCCAGCGGCAAGGGCGTCTCTGACTGCATGAGCTCCTGGAAATAAAGGAAGCAGCGCTGGATGGCTATTAATAATCTTAAATCGTGAAGTGATTGCCTCGGGCAAAATTCTCATAAACCCAGCACTGACGACTAAGTCAGGGCGCAGAGCTGCAATGAGTTTTTCTAATTCGAGATTCCACAGATTTCGGTCTTCAGTCATTGGAATGAGGTAGCTCTCAATGTGAGCTGAATGCGCTCGATCTAGAACTTGAGCACCAGGCTTATCGCAGACAACAGCCACAATCTCTGCATCGTCAAAACTCGAATCCATAATGGCTTGTGCAAGTGTGCCTGAGCCTGAAGCGAGAATGACAATTCGCTTCATTGACGCGACCGTGATGCAACAAATGAGGTTACGACAACACCAATCAGAACTTCGAAGGTTGCAGTCAAACCAAATTTCCAGATTGAAACTCCAAATGCACCCATCTCATCGGTCATTAATGATCCGCTTGAAAGATAGGCAAGAAGAATGAGGCCAGCAATAAAGAAAATTAATGTCTGTGCCAAGAATTCAATTCCATTGCTCATAGTCCAGTAGGCAAGGAGGGCACCTAGACCCACAAATAGAAGTGCTGCCGCAATAGCTAGCGGGTGGCGGTGCAGTGGAATTATTCCAAGAAGTGGGAAAACAGGAAGCTGATCCATGTGATGCCACCACGGTGAAATAAGAGTGCCCGCTCCTGCTGCAAATCCTGAACCTGCTGCATAAGAAGCAGCTGCGATAGCAGCATTAGGCAGGTAGAGGATATTAAGGAAGAGCAGCAGAACTCCCCCGAAGATTCCTGGCTGTAGTGCAGTTGTCAGTAACTTGATTTGTGAGAAATTTACAAATATCAATATAGAAACCACGACCATTGAAACACCAACGAGAATTGCCAATAATCGAGAAGCCATCACCACTGCTCGTGAGGCTGGAAGTCTTTGACCGCATGTAAGGGTCGCTGAGAATGAAATGAAGAGGGCAAATATTGGCGCTAAATACCACTTAGGTGTCACAGCAGGTGAAGCCGCCAGGTATGCGAGTGCAGTCACAATCACTGTGTAGAAAAGTGAATATGCAGAGCGCACTCCATTGATATCGTGGAAATCGCCCTTCAATCGATCCAGGGCTCGATTGAATGTACTGCGAACTGCAAGGAATGGAAGTGCGATAGCCCCCCATGGCAGGTAGGAGAAATATCCCTCTAGACCTGAAGGAGGAAGTGCCAGTGAAAAAGGGATGTGGTGAGAGCCAAGCCAAATCCACAGAGCAGCCCTAATCGGATCTGTCGTGGTTCCAGTGGCGCTACCTGCCGTCGCCCATGCAATCAGTGCCACAAAAGCAAACGGGAGCAGCACAAAGGCTGCTCCACGAATTGCATGTGACAACGAGACCGACAGGACGCGTTGCATATGAAATTAGCGACCGAGAATCTCGCGCATTAAACGCGCTGTCTCGCTAGGAGTTTGACCAACTTTCACACCAGCTGCTTCAAGTGCATCCTTCTTTGCTTGAGCAGTTCCAGATGAGCCAGAGACGATTGCGCCTGCATGTCCCATCGTCTTTCCTTCTGGTGCTGTGAATCCTGCAACATAACCCACAACAGGCTTCTTTACATACTCTGCGATAAAGGCAGCAGCACGCTCTTCAGCATCTCCGCCGATTTCACCGATCATGACAATAGCTTCTGTCTCTGGATCATCCTGGAATGCACGAAGGCAATCGATATGAGTGGTGCCAATAACTGGATCTCCACCAATACCCACTGCTGTTGAGAATCCAATATCACGGAGCTCATACATCATCTGATATGTGAGAGTTCCTGACTTAGAGACAAGTCCGATTGGACCCTTCTTTGTGATGTCGGCAGGAATGATTCCCACATTCGAAGCTTCAGGGCTAATAAGACCTGGGCAGTTGGGACCAATAATCTGAGTCTTACCTGACTTCAATGAGTACGCATAGAAGAATGCTGAATCGTGCACTGGAATTCCTTCAGTGATCACAACAACAAGTGGCATTGCTGCATCAATTGCATCGATAACAGCTGCCTTTGCAAACTTTGGTGGAACGAAGACAACAGAGACATTTGCTCCTGTTGCCGCAATTGCTTCAGCGACAGTGTTGAAGACTGGAAGTGATGTGCCATCGATATCAACAACCTGGCCACCCTTTCCTGGCGTAACGCCACCAACTACTTGTGTGCCTGATGCCAACATACGGCGTGTGTGCTTTGTTCCTTCAGAACCTGTCATGCCCTGAACGATGACCTTGCTGGAAGAGTTAATAAAGATAGACATTACTTAGCCGCCAATTCTGCAGCGCGTGATGCTGCTCCATCCATAGTCTCTGCCTGCTCCACGAGTGGGTGGTTTGCAGCGTTAAGAATTGCGCGTCCCTCAAGGACATTGTTTCCATCAAGACGCACCACGATTGGCTTTGTCGCCTTAGGGCCAAGAAGCTCGAGAGCTTGAACAATTCCGTTAGCAACGGCATCGCATGCAGTAATTCCGCCGAACACATTTACAAATACACTCTTCACATCTGGATCACCAAGAATGATGGAAAGGCCATCTGCCATCACTTGGGCTGATGCTCCGCCTCCAATATCAAGGAAGTTTGCAGGACGCATGCCACCAAACTTCTCACCTGCGTAAGCAACAACATCGAGAGTCGACATCACAAGTCCAGCACCGTTTCCGATGATTCCAACTTGTCCATTATCGAGCTTCACATAGTTCAAGCCCTTAGCTTTAGCAGCCTCTTCCAGTGCATTTGCTGTTGCTGTGTCTACAAGAGCTGCGTGATCTGGTTGACGGAAATCTGCATTCTCATCGAGTGAGACTTTGCCAT
>CALEZA010000050.1 GCA_937927965.1 uncultured Candidatus Planktophila sp. | reverse complement strand
GGTGCTGGTCATACATCTGGCTTGGATCCATGCGATAAACGTGGTCTGCACCAAAGACAACTACATGCTTTGGATTTTCATCCTGAATTAAATTGAAGTTCTGCAAAATTGCATCAGCAGAACCTGTATACCAACGAGGGCCAAGGCGCTGCTGTGCAGGAACTGGCGTGATGTAATTTTCAAGGAGTGTTGACATACGCCATGTAGTGGTGATGTGACGGTCGAGTGAGTGCGATTTATATTGAGTGAGAACTGCAATCTTTCGCATTCCACCATTGACTAAATTTGAGAGTACAAAATCAATAAGGCGATAAGAACCGCCAAATGGAACAGCTGGCTTTGCTCGATCGGCTGTTAACGGCATCAGTCGCTTGCCTTCGCCTCCTGCGAGGACTATTCCAAGAGGTGTTTCAAAGCGAGCCATGGAGAAAGGTTACAGAAGTGCCTTCAAAGAAGCCATAGCCACGACTACTCTTTCTCCATGACTTCGACTCGAATCGCAATCGTGACTAAAGAGTGGCCACCAGCAGTTTATGGTGGAGCTGGAGTCCATGTCGTTCAATTGACGCAAGCCCTTCGCACTCTCAAGGGAGTCGAAGTAGATGTGCATTGCTTTGGTGGAGCCAGAAGTGATGGCGCCTTCGGCTATGACACTCCATCTGATTTTGCAGATGCCAATCCCGCTCTTCAAGCAATCGCCACAGATCTAGCGATCGCTCAGCAACTCAACTCAGTAGATGTAATCCACTCCCACACTTGGTATGCCAATATGGCAGGACACACCGCCTCTCTTCTCTACGGAACCCCTCATATTGTCAGCGCCCATTCACTTGAACCTCTTCGTCCCTGGAAAGCCGAACAACTCGGTGGTGGATATCAAATCTCTTCTTGGGCAGAAAAGACTGCATATGAAGCTGCTGCTGCAATTATTGCGGTGAGTGATGGAATGAGAGCAGATGTCTTGCGAGCTTATCCTTCGCTAGACCCAGCCAAGGTTGTCACCATCCGCAATGGCGTAGACACCACAAGGTTTGCTCCAAATTATGATCGAAGCGTCCTGGATGAATTTGGCATCACAGGAAGATATGCAATGTTTGTTGGGCGCATTACAAGGCAGAAGGGACTTGCACATCTATTGCGTGCATGGAGAGATGTTCCATCTGAGTACGGGCTAGTTCTTGCAGCAGGCAGCCCTGATGAGGCAGGCATCGGTGCAGAAGTAGCTGAACTCATCGCAGAATTACAGAAGAACCGCGCCAATGTCTGGTGGATAAAGGAGATGCTCCCCCACGACAAACTCACCGCAGCTCTCACACATGCAGATCTCTTCCTATGCCCATCTATCTATGAGCCGCTAGGAATTGTTAACTTGGAAGCGATGGGATGTGAAACTGCCGTACTTGCTTCTCGAGTCGGTGGAATTCCTGAAGTTGTCAGCCATGAAAAGACAGGCGAGCTCGTTGATTACACTGAAAATGACATCCCCGCTTTTGAAAGATCGATCACTGAAGCTATCTCTCGCTTGATGAGCCAGCCTGAACTTCTCACCCGCTATGGGAAAGCAGGACGCGAACGCGCCACTTCAGAATTCGGTTGGGATGCGGTTGCAGCAACTACACTTTCGCTCTATCAATCAGTGATCGCAACGCGATAACACTTTAGCTTCAGGAGATTTAATGTCGCGTCGTGGATGGGCTCTGTTCCTGCTTACTGGCCTTCTTTGGGGAATTCCATACCTCTTTATCAAGGTGGCAGTAGATCCTGACATCGGCTTCACTCCTGCCATAGTTGTCTGCCTTCGCACCGCAATTGGTGCTGCAATCTTGATTCCATGGTCTATTAAGCAAGGATCCTTAGGTGCTGCGCTACGAGGCATTAAATATGTGGCACCTTATGCACTCCTTGAAATGATTGGACCTTGGATCCTGATTGGAACTGCAGAGCAAAAGATTTCATCAGGACTAGCTGGACTTCTTGTCGCATCAGTTCCTATCTGGGCAACAATCTTTGCCTCTATGAAAGGCGACAAGACAGTTTGGCATCACAAGCGACTATTCGGCTTGGTAATCGGATTCATTGGACTGGTTGCAGTGGTCGGAATTGAAAGCATCAAGGGAAGTTCTGATCCAC
>CALEZA010000049.1 GCA_937927965.1 uncultured Candidatus Planktophila sp. | reverse complement strand
TCAGCGCTTTCATGCTCCGGGAATTGCATCGGTACTGAAGTAGAGCTCCACTCGACAATTTCTCGAGCAATCTTTTGAGCTGTAATTCCTAGATCTTCAAGGACCTCTGCTCTCTTTGAGTGCTCGATAAATTCAAGTGGTGTTCCAATGCTATGGATAGAGATATCCAATCTTGCATCTCTGAACATCTCTGAAAGTGACGACGCAATTCCGCCATGGCGAATGCCATCCTCCAGGACAACAACGCTCTTATAGCGCTGGGCCATTGTGACAAGTGCCTGTGGAAGTGGCTTAACCCATCGAGGATCAACGACAGTTACTCCAACTCCTTCAAGGTAGGCCTGTGACGCAGCTTCAACTGCCATAGCAGCCATTGCTCCAACGCTGACAACCAACACATCTGCGCTTTCTCCGCGATAGAGAACATCTATTCCATCGCGGCTTTCAAATGCAGGAATATCAGCTTGCGCCGCACCTTTAGGAAAGCGAATAAGAGTTGGGCGATCATTGATATCAACCGCTTCTCTTAAGACTTGCTTCAGGCGAGCTCCGTCACGAGGTGCCGCCACTTTTAAAGTTGGAACAATGCCTGTGAGAGCTAGATCCCACACACCATTATGAGAAGGTCCGTCATCGCCTGTGACTCCAGCGCGGTCCAGAACAAAGGTGACTCCAGCACCATGGAGAGCAACATCTAACAGAAGTTGATCAAAGGCGCGGTTAAGGAATGTGGAATACACAGCAACTACTGGATGCAGACCTGCAAAGGCAAGTCCTGCCGCGCTAGTCACAGCATGCTGTTCAGCAATACCAACATCAATTGTTCGCTCTGGAAATTCACTTTGGAATTTATCTAAACCTGTTGGACCGAGCATTGCAGCAGTGATGGCAACGATATCTTCACGGGTGCGGCCAATTTCGACCAACTCTTGAGAGAATATATCAGTCCATGAAATTGCACTCTTCTTAATTGGGAGTCCAGTTTCTGGATCGACAATTCCCACCGCGTGAAACTTCTCTGCCTCATCTGCGATAGCTGGGCTATATCCTCTGCCCTTTTCTGTTATGACATGAACGAGAACTGGCTCACCAAACTCTTTTGCCTGTTCAAGGGCGCGATCCATAGCGGCAATATCGTGACCATCGATTGGGCCAATATATTTTAAGCCAAGGTCTTCGAACATTCCTTGCGGGGCGACAATATCTTTAATCCCCTTCTTCATTCCGTGAAGAGTTTCAAAAATAGGCGCTCCTACGACAGGAGTTTTCTGCAGAACTTCTTTGCCCCAATCAAGGAAACGCTCATACCCTTGAGTCATTCGAAGAGTGGAGAGGTGAGCCGCGAGACCACCAATAGTTGGTGAATAGGATCTCTCGTTATCGTTGACAACAATGACGAGATTGCGATTTTCTGCAGTCGCAATATTGTTCAGTGCCTCCCACGACATTCCGCCTGTCAGTGCGCCATCTCCAACAACCACAACAACATGGCGATCGGATTGACCTGTGAGAGAGAAGCCGCGAGAGATTCCATCTCCCCATGAAAGTGCAGTAGATGCATGTGAGTTCTCAATAACATCGTGCTCAGATTCACGGCGGTTCGGATATCCAGCTATTCCACCACGCTGGCGAAGTCCATCGAAACTACCTGCACGACCTGTGAGAATTTTATGAACATAAGATTGATGCCCCGTATCAAAAAGGACCACATCTTTTGGTGAATCAAAAGTTCTATGTATCGAGATAGTTAACTCAACTACGCCGAGGTTCGGACCAAGGTGTCCACCAGTGCGAGAAACCTTTTCAACAAGGAAGGTACGAATCTCCTGCGCTAGATCTGCCAACTGGGCAGGCTGGAGCGATTTGAGGTCCTGGGGACCTGTGAGAGATTCCAACATGGTTGAAGTGTAAGTTACCCGCGAAGCGAACGCAGAACATACTGCATGATGCCGCCATGGCGATAGTAATCTGCCTCACCTGGTGTATCGATGCGAACCTTCGCCGTGAAGGTCTTATCGCCAGCTGTCACAGTGACTTCCTTTGGAATTCCACCCTCATTCAGGGCTGTAATTCCTGTAAAGGTGAAGGATTCTTCTCCTGTAAGGCCCAGACTCTGAGCGCTCTCACCATTGATGAATTGAAGTGGAAGGACACCCATTCCGATCAAATTGGAGCGATGGATGCGCTCAAAGCTCTCAGCAATAACAACTCTGACACCCAAAAGAGCAGTTCCCTTTGCTGCCCAGTCGCGTGATGAACCAGAGCCATACTCCTTGCCAGCAAGAATCACCAATGGCACCCCTGCGCTCTGATACGCCCTGTTCAGGCGCGACAGGGTCTGCACCGCCTGGATGCCGGCGAGGCGCCGATCGACATACATGCCGCAAAGGAGCGGCTGGTCGAAACCGGTCTGGAACTTGTTGGCCACAACAAGCAAGCTGAACTCGGGGCTGGCAAACGCCTCGCGGAGATCGCGCCCGCAGAGGCCGGGGTTCATGCTCGCCTCGGTGAACGGGTCCGGCCCGTTTTCCGGGTCGATCACTTCGCCGGAGAAGGCCACCAGCGTGCCTGCTTCGGCGGGCCGCTGCGCAATGATGGCGTTATATGCCACGGCACCGACGCCGCCCGGCATTGTCAGAGCTGCCAAGATCGGCGGCCCCCGCCGACATAGCACATGGCCGCGCGGGGTGGCGGGGTGCGTCCGGTCTGGTGCGGATCCCGCGGCGCCGGCCGATGTGTGACGGCTGCTGCCCCATGCGCTGCCGTTTTGGCGG
>CALEZA010000048.1 GCA_937927965.1 uncultured Candidatus Planktophila sp. | reverse complement strand
GCAGGTGCGGTTCCGCAACATCCACCAATGAGCGCCAAACCATAATCATCAACGAAGGTAGAGAGCGCTTCGGCTAATTCATCTGGGGAAAGTGGATAGGAAGCGCCATCAGGTCCAAGAATAGGAAGACCAGCATTTGGCATCACAGAAATTTGGACCTTTGAATTCTTCGATAGATATCTCAAGTGCTCTGACATCTCAGTAGGTCCTGTCGCGCAGTTCAATCCGATGAGATCAATGCCTAGCGGCTCCAGTGCGTTGAGAGCTGCTCCAATTTCTGAACCAAGAAGCATTGTTCCAGTTGTCTCAACCGTCACTTGGGCGATGAGAACAACATCTCTATCGGCAGATGCGATAACTTCACGGGCACCGTTTACCGCAGCCTTGGCTTGTAGAAGGTCTTGAGTTGTCTCAATGAGCAACGCGTCAGCTCCAGAATCAACGAGACCTTGAGATGCGATTCGATAAGCTTCTTTCAGTTTTTCGTAAGTGGTGTGCCCAAGAGTTGGAAGTTTGGTTCCAGGACCCAGTGAACCAAGAACAAATCGAGGTTTATCCGCAGTTGAAAAAGCATCAGCGGCTTCTCGGGCAATCAATCCGCCTGCGTATGCAAGTTCATAAATCCGCTCTTCAATGCCATATTCGGCGAGGTTTGCCCAGTTAGCACCGAAAGTATTTGTTTCGATTGCATCTACCCCAACCGCGAGATAGGCGTCGTGGACAGAACGAACTATGTCTGGTCGAGTGACATTGAGGATCTCGTTACAGCCTTCAAAATTCTGAAAATCTTCCAATGAGGGATCGGCTGCTTGGAGCATGGTGCCCATCGCACCGTCAGCCACTACAGGGCGTTCTGAAAGAGCCTTACGAAGTGCACCATTGATCAGGCGCGGGCTATTCCAAGAACTCGTCATAGAGCGCAGGTTACCGTAAGGTGCTGCAGGTGGAGATTCAACAGATACCAGCCCTCAGAGACCCCATTATGGTCATTGCATGTGGTGGATGGAGCGATGCAGGTGAAGCATCCACGGGCGTTATTTCTCATCTACTGGAGCATCTCACAGGTGCGGAGTTGATAGCTGAGATAGATTCAGAGGAGTACTACGACTTCCAGGTCAATAGACCACTTATTCTTATTGATGACTCGATGGTGCGAAGTCTCACATGGCCAGGACTTCAAGTTTTCGGCCTTCGAAACCCCGACTCTGATCGTGACTTCGTTCTAGTGCGCGGTATTGAACCTTCAATGAAATGGCAGAGTTTTGCCCGTGAAATTTTGGATTTGGCAGATGATTTAGAAGTTGGGCTAGTCATCACTTTAGGCTCCATGCTCGCAGACACTCCTCACACCCGCCCCATTCCAGTTTCTGGAACTGGTGCTCATCCTGAAATTGCGATTCGCCTAGGCATGGAGATCAGCAGGTATGAAGGTCCTACGGGAATCCTTGCAATCATCCAAGACGGCTGCGTGAAGAGAGGAATAGATGCTGTGGCCCTCTGGGCAGCACTTCCCCATTATGCAAATGGAACTCCATCACCCAAGGCCACCCTGGCACTTTTAAATGCTCTCACAGATTTCTTATCACTCACTCTTCCTCTGGGAGACTTACCAGAAGAGGCACTGGCTTGGGAGAATGCAGTTAATCAAATGGTGAGTGAAGACTCTGACATTGAGGAATACATCAAAACTCTTGAGGAGAGCAAGGATGCAAATGAAATGGCTGAAAGTTCAGCAGAGGATCTAGCTCTTGAGGTAGAACAATTTCTGAGAAATAATCTAGAGGGCGATACCAAGGATTGAGTCGAGAGCTCGACTTAACTCTCCTGGTGAGCCGCCAGTTGAACCACCATCTGTCTCTTCAATCCACGCCTTGATAAGTGAGAGACTTTTCGGAGTATTCAGATCTTCGGATTGCGCCTGCAAAATTTGCGTAATGAGGGATTTTGTTGGGGCCACTTCTATTCGTGACAAAGCAACCCGTAATCTTTCAACCCAATGAGTTGCAGATTCAAGGATTTCATCGCTCCACATTCGATCTTGTGAGTAGTGATATTCCATCAGAGCCCATCGAATGGCCATGGGATCTGTTCCTGACTCAATGAGCTTTGATACAAAGACAAGATTGCCAAGAGATTTACTCATCTTCTCACCATTGAGACCAATCATTCCTGCATGAACATAGTGAGATGCGAACTCTCTGCCTTCGAGAATTTTTCCTTGAGCTGCCGACATTTCATGATGCGGAAATATCAGGTCGCTTCCACCACCTTGAATGTCGATAGATGTAGCGCTTCCCTGTTCTGGAGAAAGATAATTGAGCGCAATCGCACAACATTCAATGTGCCAACCTGGTCGACCATTACCAAATGGACTTGGCCATGAAGGTTCCCCCGGCCGTTCGTTGAGCCAGAGGAGAGCATCTAATGGATCTTTCTTTCCCTCGCGCTGTGGGTCTCCCCCTCGCTCGGAAAAGATGCGTTCCATCTCTGTCTGTGAAAGATGCGACCTGGCGCCAAAACTATGATCACTTCGGACAGAGAAGTAAAGATCGTGATCAATGAGATAAGTACTCGATGCTGCTGCAAGCTTTTCGATTGAAGAGATGACAAGTGGCATCGCCTCCACTACACCGATGTAGTGATTAGGGGGCAGGATATGAAGATTAACCATGTCTCCACGAAATAGGTTGATCTGTGACTGTGCGAGATCTCTCCAGTCAACACCATCTCGATTTGCTCTCTCCAAGAGCGGATCGTCTATATCTGTGATGTTCTGGACAAAAAGTACATCTGCACCGTTGAGGCGCAAATATCGGTTAATCAAATCGAAAGTGAGATATGTAGCAGCGTGGCCTAAGTGAGTGGCATCGTATGGTGTAATTCCACAGACGTACATACGATACAGAGACTTACGATCAATAGATTTAACTCTTTGCGAAGCGGTATCCATCAAAGAGAGGGCAGGAACAGAAAACTCTGATGAAAGAGGCGGCGTACTTATATCTGCCCATGAATTCATGAGTGAACTCTATCTTTTCTCGTCTAAAAAGGAGGCCAAGGAATTGCAGGCCAATCCTCGCTCGGATTTGGGAATCTTCCCTCCTTGAGAAGGTCCTGAATTCTCTGGTTGAGGGCTTCAATCTCTTGATGGGAAAGTAGTTCATCGAGTTCGGTAGTAGATTCGAAAATCATTGAATGAAGAGCTTGAAGCCGAGCCATTTCTTCAGAGGAAAGCTCGTCACCTGCCCACTGCCAGAGAACTGTTCGCAATTTGAACTCCTCATGGAAAGTGACTCCATGATCACATAAGAAGAGTTCGCCCTCCTTTGTCGGCAGAAGGTGTCCAATCTTTCGATCTGTATTGTTAATTACGGCGTCAAAAAGGGCCGCAGACCTTAATGAAGGATTTCTTTGCCTGTAATACAAAGCCATATCAATAGACTCGTCAACATCTATCCAGAGTTGAACTGCTCCTCTTCCAAAAGGGCCATCTCTGAGAATAGTTGTTGGAACCAGGTTGAACTCGCCTAATTCACTCAGCACATACGCTGCACGCTCTCTCAACCCCAAAGTTCCATCTGGAAAATCCCAGAGAGGTCTTTCGCCAGAAAATGGTTTATAAATTGCGTTGCAACTGCGCTCACCTAAAGTAATCGTCGTGAAAAGTGTGGCATTGGATGCTGCAACTAGACGACCTTCAACCGATATTTCTCCATTGGAGAGGATATCTAATGAGGTAGTCATCGACGATATCCATTTGCTCTGGCGCAAAGATGGCCTTCGGGATTGATGGGAAATCCACAGAATGGACATGGGGCTCTTCCTGCTGCAACAACAAGAAGAGCTCGATCTGAAAAGGTCTCGGCTTGAGTCGTTGTAATAAATAGGCGCACTACTTCAATTTCTGGGTCTATGGTGAGAATAATTTCATCTTCATCATAGTCAGGGTTGTTTTCTCTTAAATCAACTTGAATCTTTTCGTTCTCTTCATCATAAAAAAGCGCTATAGCACCGATACGAAAACTGTCCTCTACGGGTACTTCGAGGGGTAGCTGATCCCGCACCTTTGCAGGTGGCATTGAGAGAGGATGTGCTAACCGAATCTCCTTCAACATGTATTTCACTCGCTCTGCAAGAATTTCAACTTGAGATTTCTCAAGAGATAGAGATATCAAGCGACTCTCGGCCCTAATCTGGAGGTAGAAAGTTCGATTGCCTGGCTCTCCCACAGTACCGACGGTAAAACGATCTACACTTTCAAAAGTAGTAATCAATTTCCCAGAATCCGTCCCAGAGTATCGGAGCTATTGAGTGCTCTAATCGAAAGCCCTTGAGAATTTCCAGATAGAACCGTAAAGGTCGCGGGATCGATTTGAATCTTTTGGAAATTATCTAGTTTTGTTCCTAAGTAGTGAGCCACAATCATTTTGATGAGATCTGAATGAGTCACAATCAGATGTGTCTTTTTAGAGTTCTTGGAGAGGATCTCATCTATTCTCGAAATGGCTCTCTTTTGAGCCTTTCTCATACTCTCCCCTTCAGGGAATGTTACGAGAGAAGGTCTTTGTTGAATAGTCTTCCAAAGGGGTTTGCGTCTTAGTGATGCAAGAGACTTCCCACTCCAATTGCCATAGTCAACCTCGTCGAAAGCCTCATCGATTTCAGACTTAGTAATAGAAGAAGAATATCTACTTGCAAGCCACGGATTGATTGTGAGATGGCACCGCTGCATAGGGCTGATATGCAGAAAGTCGACAGGGGCTTTTCCTATTCGATTGATCAACTCATCCGCTTGCTTTCGTCCCTTTGAAGAGAGCAGGACGCCTGGCTTACGACCAGCTAACAATCCCTGCTCGTTTGCTTGAGAATGGGCATGTCTGAGAAGAATAATTGTTGACATCTCTCCCCCTTTAGACACGAACTTCTAGAAGATAAGGCTATCGAGTAATTCACTTTGATGTATTGCTAAGGTCGCGCATTATGGAGATGCGTCGAGCTGGAAATAGCGGGCTATCACTTTCACGCCTAGGGCTCGGAACCATGACCTGGGGCAGAGATACCGACACACATGAAGCAGCTGATCAATGTCGAGCCTATATCGATGCTGGAGGAAACTTTCTCGACACCTCACCCACCTATGGTGATGGCGATAGCGAGAGAGTGATTGGAGGGATGATTGGCACTCTCTTTCAACGCAGTGAAGTGATCATCGCCTCAAAAGCTGGCATCAATTTGGTCAATGGGGTGAGAGTTATTAACAACACCCGCGCTTCCTTGATTGCTGAGTTGGATAAGACCTTGAGCCGCATGGGCACGGATTATCTTGATATCTGGCAAATTCAATCCTGGGATGCTCACACTTCCCTCGATGAGACACTTTCGGCCCTCGATCATGCATATACATCTGGAAAGGCCAGATATGTAGGTGTCTCTAACTTCACTGGTTGGCAATTAGCGCGAGCTGCAACCCTTCAAGAATTGCATCCAATGAAAGCGCCTATCGTTTCTAACCAAGTTGAATACTCGCTTCTCAATCGCAGCGCTGAGTCTGAAATCATTCCTGCTCTCAATGATATGAATATTGGTCTCTTGGCTTGGGCTCCACTTGCTCGTGGTGTTTTGACAGGTAAGTATCGAAAAGGAATACCGAGTGATTCACGGGCTGCCGCACCGCATTTTGCAAAACATGTGGAGCCTTATCTCAATGAAAACTCCAGTCGGATTGTTGAAGCAGTTTGCGTTGCCGCAGAAGGTCTTGGATTCTCACCACTTGAAGTATCTCTTGCTTGGGTGCGAGATAACCCAAGCGTGACATCTGCAATCGTCGGTGCCCGCACAGGTGCACAATTGCGTGGAATCCTTACTTCAGAGGAGATTGTGCTTCCTCAAACTATTAGATCAGTTCTAGATGAGGTTTCAGCAGTTTTCTAGAAAATCTGAGAGCACTCTCACGCCAAAATGAAGTCCATCGATTGGCACTCGCTCGTCCACTCCATGAAATAACGCCATAAAGTCCAAGTCGGCAGGAAGTCTCAAGGGACTAAAGCCATAACCAACAATTCCTAGCTCTGAGAGAGCTTTGTTATCCGTTCCTCCACTCATAGTGTAAGGAACAGGAATTCCTTCAGGATCTTCTCGCTTGATTGCTGCACACATGGCATCAACCAATGGTCCGCCAAATTCAACCTCAAGAGCAATGTCATGAGTAAGCGTCTCTATAGTGATGTCTGGGCCAACAATCTCCCGAACGGTGGCATTGAGTTCCTCTTCATAACCAGGAAGAAAACGACCATCAACAACGGCGCTTGCGCTTCCAGGAATAACATTTGCCTTGTATCCAGCCTCCAACATGGTTGGGTTCGCAGTGTTCTGAAGTGTTGCACCAATCATCCGTGCAGTCGGACCGATCTCCTTTAGAAGTGGTCTCAAATCTTTCTCGTCATATGGCTTGCCTGTAGCTTCGGCAATTTTCTGAAAGAGTAGCTTGACAGTTTTTGTGTATCGCTGCGGCCACTCGTAGTTACCGATCTTTGAAACAGCTGTCGAAAGGGCTGTGAGAGCATTTTCATCATTCATCATGGAACCATGACCTGCGCGACCATCTGCAGTTAACTTCATCCAGTGAATTCCTTTTTGTGCTGCTTCAACAAAATACAGGCGCTTTCCATCTCCCACGGTGACTGAGAATCCGCCAACTTCAGAGATAGCTTCTGTGCAGCCTTGAAAAACTTCGGGATGATTGGCAGTCATATAGCGAGAGCCGTAACTACTGCCTGCCTCTTCGTCTGCGAAAAATGCAAGAACAATATTGCGAGGTGGTTTATAACCTGTTCGAGCCCAACGACGCACAATGGCAAGAAGCATCGCATCAACATTTTTCATATCTACAGCGCCACGCCCCCAAATCATTCCATCCTTAATTTCGGCGGCAAATGGATCAACGCTCCAATCTGCAGCGTTAGCTGGAACAACATCGATATGTCCGTGAACAACAAGACCTGGTCGAGTTGGGTCACTTCCTTCAATATTTGCAATTACATTGCATCGATTGGGAGCGGATTCATAGATACGAGCGGCAATGCCAACCTCTGCCAAACTAGCGACAACATATTCGGCAACTGCTTTCTCATCTCCTTTTCCCTCACCGAAGTTAACTGAAGGGATTCGAATGAGGTCCTGACAGATAGCTACTGTCTCTTCTTCTAATGAGAGTGTCATACCTGCATTCTTCCCCATTCCTAGGCCTTTCGGAGGTTTTGCGTCCTGACAGGCGCCTTGCTATCCTTCCCCAGTAATTCACCCTCTATCGCATAGGCTTAAGCCCGTGCTCGGAGGACACTCGTCCGGGTGGCGGAATTGGCAGACGCGCTAGCTTGAGGTGCTAGTTCTCGCAAGGGATTAGGGGTTCAAGTCCCCTTTCGGACACAGATAGGGTCAGACGCTATGGAACTAGAGAAGGCTCTCGCCCTCATTCGGGAAGTTCCAGATTATCCAATTCCAGGTGTGCTTTTCAGGGATATCACTCCTTTGCTCGCAGAACCCTCTGCCTTCAAAGTGATCACCGAGCATTTATCACGGTCCGCGAAGAGCTTTACCCATTGCGTTGGAATTGAAGCTCGTGGCTTCATTCTTGCAGCAGCAATCGCGGCCCATAGTGGGGTTGGCTTTATTCCACTTCGAAAGTCAGGGAAACTCCCCTTCACAACAATAGGGAGAAGTTACGGTCTTGAATATGGAAGCGACGAGATTCAAGCACATATAGATGCACTCACAAGCAAGGATGTGGCTCTCATCGTCGATGATGTCCTGGCAACAGGTGGAACGCTGATTGCTGGAATCGAATTGGTTCAGGCTCTTGGTGCTCAAATATCTGAAGTTGTCGTATTGATTGAGATTGAGGCCCTGGGTGGACGAGAGAAGATATCCTCTAAATTTCCTGAAATAACTGTTCGTTCAGTGATGAGAGTCTAAAAAATGAGAATTCCGCAAATACAAGCGCTGCGAGCACTTGCTGCAATCCTCGTACTTCTCTTTCACGCAAATCTAGCTGGTGGTGGTTATGTCGGTGTCGACATTTTCTATGTTATTTCAGGTTACTTAATTACTGGTCTACTCCTGCGAGAGATTGAGAATACAGGAGGCCTGAACTTCAGAGCTTTCTATCTTCGTCGTGCAAAGCGACTTCTACCGACATCATTCTCAATTTTGATGATCACCGCCCTTGCTGCTTGGGCGCTGTATCCGGGAACAATGAGAGAAGATCTTGGTCGCCATATCTTTGCGGCGAGCATCTATATTTCCAATTTTCTCTTCGCTTTTTGGCAGATGGATTATCAGAATTTGGAAGCTATTCCACCTGTTGTAATTCATTTCTGGTCCCTCGCAGTTGAAGAGCAGTTCTACCTCTTCTGGCCATTTATCATCGTCGCAGCTTTTAAAGTTGGTGGTCGTCGAGGCGTAAGAAACACTATTTCTGCAATCACACTGGCATCCTTTGTATGGTCGCTCTATCTAACTGAACATTCCCCAATTTGGTCTTTCTATTCTCTGCCTACCCGTGCATGGGAGCTCGGTGTCGGAGCACTTTTGATTTTCATCCCATCGAAGATCAAGTTTTCTGTCGTATATCCGTGGGTAGCCTTGGTGGCAATCGTCTATTCCACATTTATATATACCGACAAGACTCCCTTCCCAGGTACCGCTGCAATTGCTCCAGTCCTGGGAACTGCGATAGCTATCGCTTCCATATCTTCGTGGCCATCTATTCTTAATTTCTTTTCAAATTTAAGAATTACTCAGTGGCTCGGTGAGATTTCATACCCACTTTATTTGTGGCACTGGCCGTTGCTCGTGATCCCCATGGTCTACTTTGGTCGCGGGCTCAGTATCTTGGAACGGGCTGTCGCAATTCTCTCAACCTTGCTGCTGGCCCACCTCACTCATATCTGGATAGAAGAGCCACTTCGCCACAGGTCATTTGCTCCACGAATGGTCGTAATTGGCGCACTCTCGGCAACTGCTATCGCAGCAACCACTGGTATCGCAATCTCTTCCACTCTCAATACAACAATCACACTAGATGGTGGTCAGCAATACTCTTTGGAGCAAATCAAAGAGCGACCAAAGGTGTATCTCGATGATTGTCATGTCAATAATGGTGAAACAACTTCAAACGACTGCACCTACGGACCAAAGTCGGATCGCAAGATAGTTCTTTTCGGTGATTCTCATGCAGCCCAATGGTTTCCAGCTTTAGAAAAGCTTGCCTATCAAGAGAACTTCACACTTATCTCCCTGACAAAATCTGCCTGTCCAGGCCCTGCCGTCAAGAAGGTTGAAGAAGGCGAATATAAGAATGCAGATTGCTCCGCGTGGAGAGATTACGCAGTAAAGAGAATTCACGAGACAAAACCAATAGCGGTCTTGGTCAGTGGCATGCAGCACTTTGAACTTCCGCCAGAATTTCCTAGCCGTACCCAATGGTGGCTAGATGGTCAGGCAAAGGTCTATTCTGCTCTCAAAGGCTCGTCCCCTCACTTGATCTACATATCTGATACTCCCCATCCACTTCGAGACATTCCAAATTGTGTCGCAAGTGGGCGTCTCGAGAGATGCAATAGCACAGAGAAGAGTCCAGCAATATTTAGCCCAGGGTGGGAGAGAATCAATCCAACGGCTTGGTTCTGTTCAACAGTCTGTCCTGCTGTCAAAGATGGAATTGTC
>CALEZA010000047.1 GCA_937927965.1 uncultured Candidatus Planktophila sp. | reverse complement strand
GCGCATAGCCAGACCACTTTGACTGAAAAAGATGGAGCAGCGTTCTGGTTAGGTAGACCACCAGCAGGAGTCCCCGTCAACATGAGCCCACTCGATGCGCTACGTAAATCAGTCTCACATTTGAAATCTCCAAAGATTGCCGGCCTTCCTACTCTGACTGGCGGCTTAGTTGGATATATGGGTTACGACTGCGTCCGCAGTTTGGAGCGGCTGCCTGAGCTTGCCCAAAAAGATATTGCTCTTCCTGAAATTGCCTTTATGTTGACTAGCGATTTAGCGGTTATGGATCACGCCGAAGGAACAATCACTCTGATCGCCAACGCGATTAATTGGGATGGTTCTGACGAGCGCATCGATGAGTCATATGCCGATGCAGTCTCTCGCCTTGATCGCATGCAAGCAGAGTTGCTTGCACCCCTTGCTGGAGATGTCACCGCTATTCCTTCGAAGAAAGCGCCTGAGTTCTCTCGCAATATGACAGCCGATGAATTTATGTCCAAGGTTGAGATAGCTAAAGAAGAGATTCGCGCAGGTGAAGCTTTTCAGATTGTCTTATCGCAAAGATTTTCCATGCCATGTACCGCTGATGCTCTCGATGTGTACCGCATGCTGCGACTGAATAATCCAAGTCCCTACATGTACCTGTTCCGCTTCGAAAGTGGTTTTGAAGTAGTCGGTTCTAGTCCTGAAGCGCTCGTGAAGGTGACTGGCCGCGAAGTAATGGTGCATCCAATCGCTGGCACACGTAAGCGCTCATCGTCGCTTGAAGAAGATGTTCGTCTCGGTGAAGAACTACTGGCAGATCCTAAGGAACGCGCTGAGCACTTAATGTTGGTTGATTTAGGCCGCAATGATGTGGGTCGAGTTTGTACACCAGGTTCTGTTGAAGTAATTGATTTCATGCATATCGAGCGTTACTCGCATGTGATGCATATCGTTTCAACTGTCGTGGGGGAGTTGGCTGAGAGCGCTGCACCAATTGATGCGCTTTTCTCAGTCTTTCCCGCCGGAACACTTTCCGGAGCCCCAAAGCCTCGTGCGATGGAGATTATTGAAAGGCTCGAGCCAACTCGCAGAGGACTCTATGGCGGTGCAATTGGATATTTCGATTTCACGGGCAATATCGATACCTGCATCGCAATTCGTACAGCACTAATATCGCAAGGTAAAGCCTATGTTCAGGCTGGTGCAGGAGTAGTAGCGGATTCAGATCCAGAATCTGAGAATCAAGAGACATTAAACAAGGCGGCAGCAGTATTGACTGCAGTAAAGACAGCTAACGGAATGAGGGCCCGCTGATGTGGAAAGTTAACTTCTTTATTGTGGTGATAGCGGTGATTGCTATTTCCATCTCACGAAGAATGCGCCTATCACAGCGCTATGAGCGCCATGAACGTGAACTCTCACCATGGAATGCTCTCGATAAAGGAATAGATCCCACCGATAAGGATAAGAAGTGAGTGTTCTAGATTCCATCATTGAAGGCGTGCGGGAAGATCTGGCAGTTCGCCGCAGACCCCTATCTCAATTGCATGAAGAGATTTCTAGCGCGGCACCCGTAATTGATGCCCATCCTCGACTTCGTGCTCACGAGATGAACATCATCGCAGAGGTGAAGAGATCATCTCCTAGTAAAGGTGCACTAGCGGAGATCTCAGACCCTGTTGATTTAGCCCGAAGGTATGAAGATGCAGGTGCGGCAATCGTCAGCGTCCTCACTGAGCGTCGGCGATTTGGAGGCAGCCTTGAAGATCTCATCGCAGTGCGAAAAGGGATAGATATCCCGATTCTTCGCAAAGACTTTATGGTTGATGAGTATCAATTCTTAGAAGCTAGAGCAGCGGGTGCTGATGTCATTCTCTTGATAGTGGCAGCGCTCTCCAAGAATCAATTAAAGGATTATTACGACTTAGCCACAGAACTTGGAATGGCTGCTCTCATCGAAGTGCACACACGCCAAGAACTAGAAGATGCTCTTGAGATCGATCCAAGAATTGTTGGAGTAAATGCCAGAAATTTAAAGACTCTAGAGATTGATCTAGCGGCATTTTCAGAGCTTATCCCCGAGATTCCTGAGGGAATTATTCGCGTGGCAGAGTCAGGAATCTCTCAGCGAAGTGAAGTGGAAATGGCTCAGAGTTCTGGTGCGAGTGCAATCTTGGTGGGTGAGACTCTTGTTCGTTCAGGAGATATCCCTGGAAAATTCAACGAGCTACTCGGACGCTAATAAAGGTAGGCTCATCCCATGACAACTGAGGTGCTAGGACATTTTGGTCCTTATGGAGGACGCTTCGTCCCCGAAGCGCTCATTGGTGCCTTGGAAGAGCTGGAGGCAGCACATCTTCATGCAATGACCGATCCGATCTTTCAGGTTGAATTGGCAGAACTTCATAAAACATATACAGGTCGACCATCGATTTTGACAGAAGCTAAGCGCTTTTCAGAGCATGCAGGTGGAGCTCGTATTCTCCTTAAGCGAGAAGATCTCAATCACACAGGTAGTCACAAAATTAATAATGTTTTGGGTCAAGCGCTGCTCACAAAGCGCATGGGCAAGAAACGCATCATTGCAGAGACAGGTGCAGGTCAACATGGAGTTGCATCAGCAACAGCTGCAGCGCTGATGGGTCTTGAATGCGTTGTGTATATGGGTGAAGAAGATACAAAGCGCCAAGCTCTCAATGTTGCACGCATGAAGATGCTGGGAGCTGAAGTTGTTCCAGTTACTTCCGGATCTCGCACGCTCAAAGATGCAATCAATGAGGCGATGCGCGATTGGGTTACAAATGTCGAAACAACTCACTATCTCCTTGGCACCGTCGCAGGACCTCACCCATTCCCCACGATGGTCCGTGACTTCCACAAAATTATTGGCGAAGAAGCTCGTGAACAGGTCCTTGCACTCACTGGACGACTACCTGATGCCGTGTTGGCATGTGTGGGCGGAGGATCGAATGCGATTGGAATCTTCCATCGATTTATTAGCGACCCTAATGTTCGCTTGATTGGTTTGGAAGCCGGAGGAGACGGGGTGGAGACTGGTCGCCACGCTGCAACTATCAGCGGCGGTTCACCCGGTGTTCTTCATGGAACTCGCTCTTATGTTCTTCAAGATGAAAACGGACAAACGGTGGAGTCGCACTCAATTTCAGCAGGTTTGGATTACCCAGGTGTTGGTCCTGAGCACGCATTCCTACATGACATTGGTCGCGCCGAGTATCGAGCTATCACAGATGCAGAGGCGATGGAGGCATTCTCTATTTTGAGCAAGACTGAGGGAATTATTCCTGCCATAGAAACTGCACACGCGCTAGCTGGTGCTATCAATGTGGGCAAAGAGTTAGGACCTGATGCAATTCTCCTCATCAATCTGTCAGGTCGTGGAGATAAAGATGTCCACACAGCTGCACAATATTTTGGAATTCCTCTCGAGTAGGTTGAAATGACAACACCTCTAGAAGATCTCTTCGCGAACATTCGTGGAGAGCGAGCAGCACTCATCGCCTATATTCCTGCAGGCTTTCCCACCATTGAAGGTTGTCATCGTGTCATTCAGGCATTTGTTGATGGTGGAGTGGATGCTATCGAAATCGGATTTCCATATAGCGACCCAGTAATGGATGGTCCAACAATTCAGGCTGCTGCAGTCACAGCTCTCAACAATGGCACTTCAGCCGAAGATGTTCTTGATGCGCTAGAAGTCGCTGCAAGCAAAGTTCCCTCTGTGGTGATGACCTACTGGAATCCAATCGAAAAATATGGTGTTGAGAAATTTGCTTCAGCTATTTCTGCAAAAGGTGGTTCGGGAGTTATTCACCCAGACATCACCATTGAGGAATCAGGAAAATGGCTTGCTGCAGCAGATTCTGCGAGAGTCAATCCGATTTATGTTGTTGCACCAAGCACTAAGGATGAGCGTTTGGCTCAAGTGACAGATAAGTGCGAAGGATTCATCTATGCAGCGAGCATCATGGGAGTGACAGGTGCGCGTTCTGCGGTTTCAGGCGGGGCGCAGAGCCTGGTCGCAAGAATTCGATCAGTGAGCGATAAGCCCGTTGCTGTTGGACTCGGTGTCTCAACCCGAGAGCAGGCCAGGGAAGTCGCAGCCTATGCCGACGGAGTCATCGTCGGCTCAGCATTTGTTAAGGCAATCCTTGATGCACCCTCTTTTGAGGAGGGATTAAGCGCAGTCACAGCCTTGGCACGCGAGCTCTCAGAAGGCGTTCGCGGGCGTTAACCAATATATTTACCCCATTCACTTCCCGTACTACGAGAGCAAGGAACGACAATGACTGCACCAAAGAGCCCGAAGCCTAAAGATAACTTCACCCGCTATTTAGTAATTGGCGTTGTAGTTTTGGTTGCTGGAATCATGCTTGTTCCAACAGTCCTTGAGAAGACAGGCAATACCACCCCTGCCGCAATCCCATCTACAGTCAATGCCGACAATGGTTATGGCATTACTTTTAATAAGGAGCTTACAGGACTACCAGTCGTTGATATTTACGAAGATTTTCAATGCCCAATCTGCCAGCAGTTTGAAGGCGTGAATATGAAATATATCGATTCTTTGATCACAGAGAAGAAGGCGGTTGTCACATTCCATGTGCTCTCATTCTTGGGCGAAGAATCAGTTCGTGCCGCTAATGCATCTGCATGTGCAGCAGATGAAGGAAAGTTCCTTGCATTCCACAACACCATGTATGCAAATCAGCCTAAGGCAGAGAACTCTGGCGAATGGTCAGCTGAACGCATTATCGCAATCGGTAAGGTTGCAGGCGTAACTGGCTCAAAGTTTGAGAGCTGCGTTAAGGATGGCACATACAACGGCTGGGTTGAAAAGGTCGCTGTTGCGGGAGCCAAGTCTGGAGTGAACTCAACTCCGACCGTCTTCGTTAACGGTAAGGAAATCAACCGCAACACAGATTATTTCGATCAGGCGAAGTTTAAAGCTGCTGTAGAGGGATAAATGTTCCACTCTTCAATTCCAACGCCGACGCAGTCGGTTGTTGAAATTGGTCCCTTCACATTTCATTACTACGCATTCTGCATCATCGCAGGCATCGCTCTTGCAATTTGGTTGAGCAACAGGCGTTTCCTCTCAGCATTTCCTGCAGCAAAAGGAATTGTTTCTGATGTAGCAATTGCGGCAGTTCCTGCAGGTGTCATCGGTGGTCGTATTTATCATGTTGTGACTTCGCCAGATAAGTACTTCGGTAGTAGGGGAGAGCCACTTGATGCTTTCAAAATTTGGGAGGGTGGCCTCGGAATATGGGGGGCAATTTCTCTAGGCGCAGTAGGTGCCTTTCTAGCCTTTAGAAAACTCGCTCAATCTCGAGATCTACCTCAATTTCGTTTCTTCGCTGATGCGCTAGCTCCTGGAATTGTTTTTGCACAAGCAATCGGACGATGGGGAAATTGGTTTAATGCAGAACTCTTTGGTCGTCCCACAACGCTTCCATGGGGCCTGGAAATTCCTGAATGGGCAAGACCTCTCGGATTTGGTGAGTATTCAACATTTCATCCGACATTCCTCTACGAATCTCTCTGGTGCTTGGCTCTAGGCTTCTTACTGATTCGACTTTCACCACTACTTAAGGGTGGACAGGTCTTCTCTCTCTATGTCTTTGGGTATTGCCTTGGGCGCCTGGCCTTTGAGTCGATCCGAATAGATTCGGCGACGCTTTTATGGGGGATAAGGGTAAATATATTTGTTTCAATCGCAGTGGGAATAGGCGCACTTGTAGCCTTCCGCCGTTTTTCAAGATCGGCGGGGTAGGCTAAGAGTCATGGCTCTTGAAGATGTTTACCGCCGCAATCTCGAACATCGTGCACATCGTGCAGGGTGGCTTCGTGCAGCAGTGCTTGGAATCAATGATGGTCTTGTATCGACAGCATCGTTGATGGTGGGCGTTGCAACAGCTAGTGCCTCTTTAAATAATGCCAGCTCAATTATCATTTCAACAGGTGCTGCTGGAATTGCCGCTGGTGCTCTCTCTATGGCGGTAGGTGAATACATCTCTGTGAGTTCACAGACTGACATTGAAAATTCTGATCGCCTTCTTGAGATGGATCATTTAGCGATTGACCCTGAGGGTGAACTTGAAGAGCTTGTTGAGATTTATAAGCAGCGTGGTTTGGAAGAAGATCTTGCACGCAAGGTAGCGATCTCGCTAACCGAGAAAGATGCCCTTGCCGCACATCTTCGTGATGAACTCGGTCACCATCCTCACAGTAAGGCTCGTCCAGTCCAGGCTTCAATTGCATCTGCGATTTCTTTTGCCATCGGTGGCTTTATCCCATTTATTGGTGCCCTCTTTATCACCACAGGAGCTGCAGCGACTTCGAGGTCTATTACCCTCTCAATCTTTGGTTTCACCGTGGCAGGTTTGATTATTGCGGGTGCTGTGGGGGCAAAGACTGCTGGCTCACGCCTGCTTATTCCGACCCTCCGCGTGCTCATCGGGGGCTGCATAGGTATGGCTGTCACAGCGGGAATCGGCCAAATCTTCCACGCTTCGGTGGCTTAAAGCCCCCTGGAGTTGCTACCCTTCGTGACCTAAGACGGGCCATCGTTGTCCCCGCTTCAATTATTGAGCGTGAAGAAGGATGACGAGAATGGCACTTTCATCTAATTACCCAACCCCACAGGGTCTCTACGATCCTGCCAACGAGCATGATGCATGTGGCGTTGCGATGGTTGCTACTCTCAATAAAGTTGCAACACACGAGATTGTTGAAAAAGCCCTCACAGCACTTCGCAACCTGGAGCACCGAGGTGCATCTGGTGCTGAACCGGATAGTGGTGATGGTGCAGGAATTCTCATTCGCGTTCCTGATGCTTTCTATCGAGCAGAAGTTAATTTCACACTTCCAGCTGAAGGCTCATATGCAACTGGAATCGCATTTGTTGCAGCAGGCAAGGATCTCAAGGCAGAAGTTGAGAAGTTAGCTAACGAAGAAGGACTCACTGTTCTTGGATGGCGCACACTTCCAATCAACTCTTCGTCTCTGGGTAAGACTGCTTTATCTGTCATGCCAGATTTTCTTCAACTCTTTATTGCGGGTAAGAATAATGAGAGCGGAATTGAATTAGACCGTAAGGCATTCTGTCTTCGTAAGAGGGCAGAACATTCACTCGATCTCTATTTCCCATCTCTGTCATCTCAGACAATTGTCTATAAGGGAATGCTCACAACGGGGCAGTTAGAAGAATTCTTCCCTGATCTCAGCGATGAGCGAGTTGTATCTCCACTTGCACTCGTTCACTCACGCTTTTCAACCAACACATTCCCATCTTGGCCATTAGCGCACCCTTATCGATATATCGCTCACAACGGTGAAATCAACACTGTTAAGGGAAATCGCAACTGGATGCGTGCTCGTGAATCACTCCTCAAGAGTGAGTATTTCGGTGCAGATTTAGAGCGCATCTTCCCGATCGTAGAAATGTCAGGCTCTGATTCAGCTTCATTCGATGAAGTTCTTGAGCTTCTCTATCTTGGTGGCCGCTCACTTCCACACTCGATTTTGATGATGATCCCTGAAGCATGGGAGAACCATGCGACGATGTCACAGAAGCGTCGCGACTTCTATGCTTTCCACGCTTCCATGATGGAGCCGTGGGATGGTCCAGCCTGCGTAACTTTCACAAATGGCCATCAGGTTGGCGCAGTACTCGATCGAAACGGTCTTCGTCCTTCACGCTACTGGGTCACAGATGATGGGCTCGTTGTTCTTGCGTCTGAAGTAGGAGTTCTTGATTTTGCTCCTGAGAAGATTGTTCGCAAGGGTCGTCTACAACCAGGAAAGATGTTTTTAGTAGATATCGAATCTGGTCGAATTATCGAAGATGATGAAATCAAGGATCAACTTGCAGATGCAGCCCCATATGGTCAGTGGCTTGCAGATGGAATGGTCAAGCTTTCAGAACTTCCATCTCGTGAACACATTATTTATCCGCATAAATCTGTCGTTCGTCGCCAAAAGGCATTTGGATACACAGAAGAAGAGCTCAAGATCATCATCGCCCCTATGGCAAAAGGCGGGGGAGAAGCTCTTGGCTCAATGGGAACTGATACTCCAATAGCAGCTCTATCAAATAAGCCTCGCTTGCTCTTTGATTACTTCACGCAGCTTTTCGCTCAAGTGACCAATCCGCCACTTGATGCAATCCGTGAAGAACTAGTCACAAGCCTTGGCGGGTCTATTGGTCCAGAGCATAACCTTCTAGATCCAGGACCAGATTCATGTAAGCAAATTTCCCTTGCTTTCCCAGTTCTTGATAATGATGAACTGGCAAAGATTATCAATGTCAATGTTGACGATGAGTATCCAGAGCTAGCGACCTATGTTGTTCGTGGACTTTTCCCTGTGACTGGCGACGGAAACACACTTCGCAACCGCTTGGAAGAAATTAAAGTAGAGGTTTCACAAGCAATTAAAGATGGCGCACACATCATCGTTCTCTCAGATCGCGACGGCGATGCAGAGGATTGCCCAATTCCTTCATTGCTTCTGACTGCAACTGTTCACCATCACTTGATTCGTGAGAAGACCCGTACTCAAGTTGGTCTCATTGTTGAGGCAGGAGATGTTCGTGAGGTGCACCATGTTGCCCTCTTAATTGGCTATGGAGCTGCTGCAGTCAACCCATACCTTGTAATGGAATCTGCAGAGGATTTAGTCCGCCAAGGTGCAATCAGTGGCATTACACCTGAGAAGGCTGTTCGCAACATTATCAAGGCACTCGGCAAGGGTGTTCTTAAAGTGATGTCGAAAATGGGTATCTCTACCATCTCTTCTTACACAGGCGCACAAGTATTTGAAGCTATTGGTCTTGCACAAGAAGTGGTCGACGAGTTCTTCGTGGGCACTACTTCACGACTCGGTGGAGTCAACCTCGATGTCATCGCTGAAGAAACAATTAAGCGCCACTTCTTGGCCTATCCACCAGGAGGAGAAATTCCTGGTGCGAAAAAACTTGCTGTCGGTGGTGAGTATCAGTGGCGTCGAGACGGAGAGCCACATCTATTTAACCCAGAGACTGTCTTTGCTCTTCAGCATGCAACTCGCAATAAGCGCTATGACATTTTCAAGCGCTATACAACGCTAGTTAATGATCAAAGCAAGAACTTGATGACTTTGCGCGGTCTATTCGAATTCAACACTTCAACTCGCTCTCCAATCTCAATTGATGAGGTTGAATCAGTTTCATCCATCGTCAAGCGATTCTCTACAGGTGCCATGTCTTATGGATCCGTCTCTCAAGAAGTGCATGAAACTCTCGCAATCGCTATGAACCGACTTGGAGCTAAGTCCAATACTGGAGAAGGTGGAGAAGATCCTTCACGCTTTATTCCCATGGAGAACGGTGACTCTAAGCGCTCTGCAATTAAGCAAGTTGCTTCAGGGCGATTTGGTGTGACAAGTAATTACCTAGTTAACTCTGATGATATTCAGATCAAGATTGCACAAGGTGCAAAGCCAGGAGAAGGTGGACAACTTCCTGGAAATAAGGTCTATCCATGGGTTGCTAAGGCTCGTTATTCAACTCCAGGAGTGGGTTTGATTTCTCCACCTCCTCACCACGATATCTACTCAATTGAAGATCTAGCTCAATTGATCCACGATTTAAAGAATGCAAACAAGAATGCACGAGTACATGTAAAGCTCGTTGCTGAAGTGGGAGTTGGAACTGTTGAGATCGGAAGAGCGTCGTGT
>CALEZA010000046.1 GCA_937927965.1 uncultured Candidatus Planktophila sp. | reverse complement strand
GAATCTACCTGAAGATTTTGACCCAAAAAATTATTTACCTTCTCGCATCAGCCAGAAATTGATGGAGATGGATTCTGATGGGGAAATTGCGTGGACCGAGACTGGTCGATTCACCACCTTTTACGAAGATTGACTCTCTATTTTCTTCAAATGTGCTTGGAATATATTGTTCGCAAAGATAGCCTTCGCAGGAATCCATAGGGGATTCTCAACAGAAACGAAAGGCCATTCCCATGAGAGCGCTCGTTATCGGCGCAGGTGGAGTTGGCAGTGCAATCGCAAATATCGCATCACGCAAACCATTTATTACTGAGATGGTCGTTGCAGATTATGACGCTACTCGTGCTCACGCTGTCACTCAAAAAGTCCAGGACCCACGATTTACTGCTGTGGGGGTGGATGCCAGCGATTCGGTAGCAGTTGAGGAGCTCATTCGTAAGGTGGCTCCTGATGTTGTGGTCAATGCTGTTGATCCACGCTTTGTAATGAATATCTTCTCTGCATGTCAAAGAGCAGGTGTGAATTACATCGATATGGCGATGTCACTTTCAATTGCACACCCCACAGATCCATATAACAGCGTGGGAGTGATGCTCGGTGATGACCAATTCGCAGAGGATGAAAATTGGAAGAAGCAAGGCAACTACGCACTTGTTGGCATGGGTATTGAACCTGGAATGAGTGATGTCTTTGCCCGCTATGCAGCAGATGAACTCTTTAGCGAGATTGATTCAGTCACGATCCTTGATGGTTCTAATTTGAGTGTGGAGGGGTATGAATTTGCTCCCTCATTTTCGATCTGGACAACTATTGAAGAATGTCTAAATCCCCCACTGATTTGGAGCAATGGCTCTTGGCACACATCAGAGCCATTCTCAGGAGCTGTCACCTTTGATTTCCCTGAAGGTATTGGACCTGTGGAATGTGTGGATGTGGAGCACGAGGAAGTCGTTCTCATCCCGAAAAAGATTGCAGCTAAAGAAGTCACCTTTAAATATGGGCTGGGTAATGACTTTATTGAAAAACTCAAAACAATTCGTGCTTTAGGTTTAGCCAACAAAGAGAAAGTGAATTACAGAGGTATGGAGATTGCCCCTCGCGACTTCTTGGCTTCACTCCTTCCAGATCCAGCAAAGATTGGCCCAATTATGAAGGGCAAGACTTGTGCTGGAGCACTTGTGAAAGGCGTTGGTAGAGATGGCAATCGTCGTGCCTGCTATCTCTATAACATCGTCGATAACGAATGGTCTATGGCCAACTATGGAGATCAAGCAGTTGTCTGGCAGACCGCAATCAACCCAGTCATTGCTATGGAGCTCATCTCTAAGGGGATTTGGAAGCCTGAGGGCGTTGTGGGTCCTGAGTGGTTAGAACCAAAACCATTCCTAGATCTCATCGGTGAGTATGGAAGCAGTTGGCATATGAGAGAAGAAAGTCCAACAGTTCTCGACTAATTGTGCCTCTAGTTTTCAGAGTGCTATGCGCGTTAGAGTAAGGCATGGCTCAAATAGCTCTTATTACTGGTGCAACTGTTGGAATCGGCGATAGCTTTGCTCGCCTCTTAGCAAGTGAGGGATATAACCTCATTATCAATGCAAGAGATGGAGCAAAGCTCAACGAGCGAGCTGAGTTCTTGCGCTCCACATATGGAGTCGAAGTCACTGTCTTTGCAGCTGACCTCTCCACCGATTGCGAGAAGGTTGAAGCTCTCATTAAATCAACACATGTAGATGTGTTGATTAACAATGCGGGTTTTGGAATTAAGCAATCATTTCTCAAGAGTGATCTTGCAGATGAGCAGAGAGTTCTTGATGTTCTCGTTCGTGCTCCTATGAGATTGACCCATGCTGTGCTCCCACAGATGAAGGAGAGAGGTTCTGGAATAATCCTCAATGTCTCATCCACTGCAAGCTTTATTGCAGGGGGTCATTACAGCGCTGCAAAGTCATATCTGACTGTCTTGTCAGAATCTCTTCACTCAGAACTTCGTGGCACAGGGGTCTCTGTCACAGCGCTCTGCCCAGGCTTTACTCATACTGAGTTCCACCAAAGAGCAGGTATGAAGATGGGCAAGCTTCCTAACTTTATGTGGCTCGATGTGGATCCCATGGTCAAGGCAGCTTGGAGTGATACAAAGAAGGGGCGTCCAATCAGTATCCCTGGCTGGCAGTACAAGATCCTCCGCTTTATCATCGCCACCACTCCACGACGATATGTCCGTCGCATAGGTATCTCCCTACGCAGCAAACAACGCTAAATTCACATGCTTTTCCCCGTTAAATTCCAGTAAGTAGGGCTGGAGCCTCGGTATCCTTGCCGCATATCAATGGAGGTTTTTCATGTTTCGTAAGGTCGCGTTCGCAGCACTCACAGCAGTACTCGTCGCAGGCACAGTAACCGCAGTTCCAGCTAACGCTGCAACAAAGATCAGCAATGGAGTTGCTTGCTCTAAGTCAGGGGCAACAACAAAGTCTGGTGGTTACTCATATCGCTGTGCAAAGAACCCAATGGTGAAGAACTCGAAGCTCACATGGCTCTCTTTTGATTGCCTCAAGACTGCAGATTCATATTTGAAGTCAAAGGCAAATCTTCCAAAGATCAAGATTCAGACAGATGCAACAATTGCAAAGTTGAAGTCAGATGCTGAAATCCAGAAGGTTGAGGCGCAGAAGGCTGCAGACTTCATCGTTGATTACACGAAGAAGATTGATGTGATTCAAAAGGCAGTAGATACTTTGAAGTTGGATGCAGTTAAGAATGCTGCAACAATCACAAAGTATGAGAATGCTATTGCAAGCTACCGCGCTGCAATCAAGGCATATGGAACTGTGGGTAAGCAGATTACTCGTACCGATGCTGCTATCGAGCAGGCTGCACAGGCTTACACCGATGCAGCTTCTGAGGTTTCCCTTGGACTCACTCTCACCACAGCAGTCTGCAAGAAGGGCAACTAATAGCTTCCTGTAATACTCAATAAGTACGGCTCTCCCTATTGATGAGGGAGGGCCTTACTTATGTAATCAGCAGATGGCTCGCGCTACTCCCGCCCTAGGAGCACTTCTTCTTCTCCTCCATACTGGGTGGGGCTTTCTCAGCAATTCACCCACAGTTCTACGGGAGATCACTTCCTATAACCTCATCTGGTTTATCGCACTCATCGCTGTTATTTCGGCGCCCCTTGCTATTGATCGAGGCGCAGTTACCTCACTATCGATTGCGATTGCATTCTGGGGTATTGGCTCACTTCTATCGAGCGCAGCTCACTTTGGATACTCGATTCCAGATAACGCTGCAGAGATTAGCTACGCCCTCTTCTATCCCCCACTCTTAATAACGCTCTCAAAGCTTGCAGGTGTGGGCAGGCTGGGCTCTCTTGAACTCTTTGATGCGGTCATCTTCGGGCTTGGCTTTACATCAATACTTACAACAATTCTCTTACTTACTCTCAATCCGCAAGGCTCCCTCTCATCTAGCCAAGACTTTTTCCTCCTCTTCTATCCCGTGGGAGATACCCTGCTCCTTCTTGTTGCAGTATTTCAAGTAATCACTCGTGGATTTTCTCCACGCCTAACCTGCTTTACCTTCGGAGTCCTCATCTTCACTACTGCAGATATATATTTTCTCTGGCTGGTTACTCGCAGCAATTACATTTTCGGCGGTTTCAGCGATGACATTTGGTTAATTGCAATCGTTCTCTTTTCTATCTCGCTCTATCTTAAAGATGAGGGCAATCAACTCTCTCGCTCCATCCCCGCGCCTCTCACAGCCCTTGCTATCTTTGCAAGCCCAGTACTACTTGCTATCAGCGCACTTAACCCTGGTCTTATCCCCTTTTATCTGCTGGTGCCATCGATTGCCAATATTCTCTTAGCGCTCATTCGCATGAATACCGCTCTTCACCGAGAGAGGGCTCTCAGCGATGAGAGAAAGCTTGCAAGAACAGATGAACTAACGGGACTACCCAACCGCAGAAGAATCCTTTCTGAAATCGAAGAGATGGCAGATGATGGCGCACTTCTACTTCTCGACCTCAATGGTTTTAAGGCGATAAATGATTTGCATGGACATGCGGTGGGAGATCAATTGCTACGAGAAGTTGCTCGCCGCTTCTCTCGCTGCTTGCCAGAGGATGCGCTCATTGCTCGATTAGGAGGTGATGAATTTGGTGCAATCTTGCGGGGTTCCCATGATCACACTCTTGAGATTGCATATGCGCTGCGAGCAAGTCTTTCCTATCCCTTTAAGATCCAAGGAGAGGAAATCTCTGTGGGAGTCAGTATTGGTTATGTGAAAAATGATGGGAAAGGCGAGCTTCTCAAGCGAGCTGATATCGCTATGTATAGCGCTAAGAATTCGGATGTGGGGGTAGTTCAATCTTTATCTCTTTGAGGCGTTCTAGAGATTCCACTCTCTCCACAGCATGATCAACGATTCTCTCTGGATAGTTATGGAGATAACCATCGAGATAGAGCCATGGCTCATGGATCTCACTGCCCTTGAGATGAGCTAACTCTGGGACATACTTTCGAATGTAGTCACCCTCTGCATCAAACTTCTTTCCCTGTTCAATCGGATTGAAGACGCGATAATAGGGAGAGGCATCCGTTCCAGTACCAGCCGTCCACTGCCAACCATGGGCATTGGATGCAACATCGTAATCAACTAGATGCTCTTTAAAGAAGTTAGCGCCATGCTGCCACTCCATATGAAGATCTTTGACGAGAAATGATGCAACCACCATACGAGTGCGGTTATGCATCCATCCTTCTAGGAGAAGCTGGCGCATCGCAGCATCAACAAATGGGAAACCAGTCTTGCCTTCACACCATGCGGTGAACTTCTCATCGGGCTTGTTATAGCGCATCTGCGAGAAGCGCTCTGCATAATATTCATTTTCTGTGTGAGGGTTATTAAAGAGAACATCTGCATAGAACTCACGCCAGGCAATCTCCTTGCGGAATGTGTCATGGGCTTTGCTATCACCTAAGTTGGCAAGGAGTGTGCGGGGGTGAACTTCGCCAAACTTGAGATGTGCGCTGAGCTTTGAGGTTCCATCGACTCCTGGAACATTTCGATTCTCGTCATAACTATCAAGAGCTGTCTTAGTGAAGTGCTGAAAGCGCTCGAGAGCTGCAAGCTCTCCTGCTTGAGTAATGATTGTTCCTTCAGGTAGCGGCCAATCAGGGAAGTTGCGATCCGTCTCCAAAGGTGTGACTGTCGGAATTTCTTGTGGAGTCTCCGCAGGTTTGCGCCAACCATGTAAACACCATGCTTTATAGAAAGGTGTATAGACGCGATAAGGAGTTCCATCGCTTGGCTTTACTACTCGCCCTGGAGCTACGGCATAAGGGCTTCCTGTGGCGATGAGATTGATTCCTGCTGCTCTCACACGCTCATCTCGCGCTGCCCCATATGGCTCATACTCAGCTGAGATATGGACTTCATCTGCTCCATAGCGCTTCTGTAACTCTTTGAGAACCTCCACCTGATCTCCCACCATCACATGGAGACCTCCATTGAGGGAGGCATCTAGTGCTCGAAGAGATTGTCCTAGGTAGGCAAGGCGCTTGCTGCCACTGGAGTTAATCAGCGATAGATCCAAGATAAAGACTGGCACGATTTCATCTGAACCTTTAAGAGCTTCAAGCAGAGCCGGATGATCTCCAATGCGAAGATCTCTTCTAAACCAGATTATTTTGCGCATTATGAGTTGCTCGCAGATGAAATCGATGAAGTAATCACCTTATTATCCGATGTCTTTACAAGCGCAACAATCTCCAGTTTTGCCTTCTTTTTGAAAAGTTCTGGTCGAAGGAATGTGCGATAGAGATTTCCTGTGGTGAAAGATGTTGCCACTGTGGTGCGATCTGCAGTTCCCAATGACTTCCACTTTCCGCCCTTTTCACGAGCTAAGAATGTGACTGAGTTATATCCTGGCCGATCTACGGTAACTGAAACTTGCTTCCATAGTGGTGAGTCATTACTGCTGGAAACTTTGGGAGCACTGACCTTCTTTGTTGCACTCTTGCCAATGAGTGACTTTGCCTTGAGAAGGCAGTAAGAGTTTGCGGCAACAGTGACAGAGTTTGTGCCAGCGCTACAGGAACCTGATAGGAGCTCCCACTGTCCACTCTTATTAATCGGTGCAACGCTTGCGCTCTTCTCGCTATCACCAGGATTGAGAGCGACGATGTATTCCTGCTTATCTGCATATCGTGATGCAACATAGAGCTGACCTTGAGCAGATAGTGTCTGCTGTGTTCCATTACGCAAAGCAGGATTCTTCTTAATAATCTGCTGAAGCTTTGTGATCTCGCTCTGAATAGGGTGGGTCCCATCAAAGCTGCTTGCTTGTCCAATAGGTTCACTGCCAATGCGCTGTTCCCACTTCCAACGCTCTACCTGTGTGGGGAACATATCCTGGCGAGCAAGCTTGTCTCCACCTGCTCCAGTCATACCCTTCTCATCGCCGTAGTAGAGAACAGGTCCACCACGCAAGAGAAGAAGGCTTGCCTGAGCCAGATTTGCTCGCTTCACAGCGCTCTCTTTATCGCTGGTGTTAGCAAGAATGGGAGAGCCAATGCGACCCATATCGTGATTGCCTAAGAATGTGGCAAGGCCGTAGGCGCTGGTGGTTGAAGTTGTGTAGAGATCATCTGCGTTAAAGAGCTGGCTCAATCTATCTGCCATGCCGAAATTAGCGATGAAGCGAGTGAGTTGTTCGTTGAATGCAAAATCAAGCACAGATGGAGTCTGACCAGAAGTCATATATGTTGAGAGATTCTGCGGACTTGAATCATAAATCTCACCGAAGATAGGAAAGCTCTTCTTTCCAGCATCCTTGGCACTCTGCTGCACCGCAGGAACAACCTTCTTCCAGAAAGCTTCATCTACATGCCTGAAGGTGTCGATACGAAGGCCGTCGATTCCAAATGTGTTAATCCAATATGACCAGATATCAATAAATCCAAAGACTACTTCAGGTTTTTCAGTAGCAATGTCATCGAGGCTACTGAAGTCACCTGTGATGATGGACTCGCCCTCCATAGTTGTTGGGCCAAGGTTGTGATAATTGTGGAGCTTATTAAGGAATGCAGGATTCTTCACATTCTCTTTACCAGCTGGGATATATGCCTTTCCATCTGAATATTGGATGACATCTCCTGTGTGGTTTGCGACCACATCAACAATTACCTTCATACCTAACTTATGAGCGCCATCTACAAAGTTCTTGAAATCTTCTGCTGTTCCTAAATGTGGATCGACAGCAAGGAAATCAAGTCCCCAATACCCGTGATAAGCGCCAGAGTTTCCCTGCACTGTCTGCTGCTTCACAGGAGGAGTAATCCAGATGGCAGTAAAGCCCATATCCGCAATGTATTTAAGTTGCGCTGTTAATCCTTTGAAGTCGCCACCATGCCAGTAGCCCACATCACTGGGATCAAAACCTGTAATCGATGATCCGCCAGTGAGTCCACCTAAATCATTAGAGGTGTCACCGTTTGCAAATCTATCTGTCATCACAAAATAGATTGATTCTGTGCTCACATCACCTCTTGCAACTGGTGCAAAGAGTTTGGAGAGATCTTCAGCGCTCTGGGCAGGAACGCTCAGCCCAAAGGTGATGAGCAGAGCTAGCGAAGGGGCGATGATTTTCTTCATATGGGTAGCCTACGGGCAAGACAGAAGAGCTGCTCGCTTGTAGAAATTAGCCCTTAGTTGCGCCCTGTGTGAGACCGCCGATGATAAATCTCTGCATTGAAAGGAAGAGAATTACCAGCGGAATAGCTGCAAGCAAGGAGCCTGCCGCAAATGGTCCCCAGTTCTGACCGAACTGAGCACCCACGAATTGCTGAAGTCCGACAGCCACAGTTCTGCTGTTCACATCTTGCAAGAAGAGAGATGCAAGTACAAACTCATTAAATGTTCCAATGAAGGAGAGAAGCGCTGTCACGGCAAGCACTGGAGCTGCAAGTGGGAAGAAGATCAGCCAGAAGACCTGGAAAGAGCTCGCACCATCGATGCGAGCTGCTTCATCGAGCTCCATAGGAATAGTGTCGATATAGCCCTTAAGAAGCCATGCATTCACACCCATAGATCCGCCGAGATAGATCAGCAGGAGTCCACCGAGGCTACCAAGTCCGATTGCTGGAAAGACTGTGTAGACGCGTTCCATCATCACATAGATGGCAGCGAGTGCAAGAAATGATGGGAAGACCTGGACAAGAAGAAGAGCCTGAAGCCCGAGCTTGCGTCCTTTAAAACGCATGCGGCTAAAAGCGAAGGCAGAGGCTGTTCCCACAAAGACAGAAATGATCGCGTTTGCAACTGCAATAATCACTGAGTTCTTCACCCATGTCATATAGGGAACTGCTGGGTTGTTAAAGAGAACCTTGTAGTTATCCATACTCCAGATATCTGGAATCAAAGACGATGTTGCGAGAGAACCTGTTGGGTTAAATGAGCTTGTGATCACCACATAGATTGGAAAGAGGGTGAAGAGAATCAAGCCCCATATAAACAGGTGTGACCAGAAGTGCTTTGGGCGTAATGAAACCTTAGACATTTACATTGACTCCAATACTTTAGAGCGACGCAGCGACCAGAGCGAGATGGAGCCGACAATAAAGAAGATCACCATTGAGATAGCACACGCCAGTCCAAGGTTTTGTTCCTGTGAACCAAATGCAGTCTTATAGGTGTAGGTAATCAAAATATCTGTAGCACCTGCCGTCTTGCCATTGAGAACATCTGTTGGACCACCTCCTGTAAGGAGATAGATGATGTTGAAGTTATTGAAGTTAAAGGCAAATGATGCGATAAGAAGAGGTGAGAGGATCTGCAAAATCAAAGGAAGTTTGATCTTGGTCATCACTTGACGGTTATTTGCTCCATCAATCTGGGCCGCCTCTTCCAACTCAGAAGGAATGGATTGGAGCGCACCTGAGCTGATGAGATAGAAATACGGGAATCCAAGCCAGAGGTTAACAATCAAAATAACCATCTTGGCAAGCCATGGGCTATTGAAGAAGTCGATCTCTGTATTAAAGAGTGCGTTGATGGCACCGAACTGTCGGTTAAACATTCCGTTCCAAATCAAAATACTCATAAAGCTTGGAATCGCATAAGGAAGAATCAAGATTGAGCGATAGAAGCGGCGAAGTGCAATTTTCTGATTGAGCACTACTGCAAGGAGCAAGCCGACTGAGAACATCATCAAGACTGAGATGACCGCAAAAGAGACTGTCCACACAAAGACGCCAATAAACGGGCCTCGCACATTAGGGTCTGTGAGAAGGTGTGTGTAATTCTCAAAGACATTCCATGCACGCCAGCCTGGAGTCAGAGTGTTATTGGGATCATCGACTGCCGCGTAATTTCCACGCTTATTATCTTTATAGACAGTGCCATCTACAGTATTGGTGAAGATGTCTTTCTCTTTGTCATATACAAGACTCTGAGCTAAGACAGCTGCAACATCGATTCCCTGAGGAGCGATGAACTTTCCATCACCGAGAGGAAACTTCAAGCCAATGATTGCTTCTTCATTGTTGGCTGCAAAATCAATTGAAATAGGTTCAAAACCTGGATAGGTGCGAGCAACACCATACTCATCTGCCTCGTAACCTGAGGAGAGAGGCTCGACCTTGCTCTCATCTGCCAAGAGAACGCTCTGATCAATTTGGGAGGTAAGAAGTGCCGCCCAGTTGCCATTGATCTTTCCAAGGACCATCTCATATGTGGGAGCTGCCTCATCAATTGCCAAGCCATTTGCCTCAATTTGAGCAAGAGCATCGCTCTTTGAGATTTCATTACCCGTCTTGTATTGATAGCCAGACATCTGAATTGTGTACACAACGGGCACAACCACAAATGTGACAAGAAGAATCAGACCTGGAAGTAAGAATTTAAAGGGAAGGGTGAATTTAGCGAAGTAAACGATATTCGTGACAACAAAGATTACAGCTATCACTGTGGAGAGAGTTGATGCATCATCTTTTGCAAGGGAGGCAAAGAACATCCAGATAAGGAGTGCGTCTATGAGCCCCATAAAGCTAATCTTGAAGATCTGGGCACGCAGACCAGTAAACCCTGCAAGTCGATACATCATTGTTGTATTTATCCTAAATATTCAGTGAAGCGATGTGCATAATTTAGTTCATATAAGGTAAAAAGAGAACCCGCTACTTCGATGAAGTAGCGGGTTCTCCCATTAATTAGGAATTAACCTATATCCAACTTAGAGAGTGCTTGCGTAGTTTGCGAAGTTCTTCGCAAGGATTGCAGCAGCTGCATCGAGAGTTGAATCAGCAGACTTACCCTTTGTGAAGATGTCTGTGTAGACATTTCCGAGTACGTCGTACCAGTTAGCTCCACCTGTCTTGTTATCAAGAGCTGGTGAGATCTGTGGTGTTCCTGTTGAAGCAGCCTTACCAACAGCAAGTGTCTGTGGATCTGTGACATCTGCGTTAGCAGACTTAGATGCTGGTGGACGCTTTGAAAGGTTGCTCATTGCAAGCTGACCAGCTGGTGATGCGAACCACTCAACTACGAGCTTACGAGCACCAAGATCAACGCCGTGTGTCTTTGCGTATGTTGTTACATATGCACCTGAGTAGTTAACCCACTGCTGGCCGTATGTACCCTTTGTAAGACCTGGTGTTGCACCAATGCCGTACTTGATTCCAGCCTTTGTGATGCCGTCAAAGTTCCATGCGCCTGTGATAGCGAAAGGAATCTTGCCTGCCTTGAATGCGTCGCCGCAACCATCCCACTGGAAGAAGCCATTGCTCTTACCTGAAGAATCAAGGAGGTACTTGTCAACATTTGACTTGAATGCCTGTGAGTTCAAGAGAACCTTGTCGTACTGTGCGTTTGAACCCTTGTAACCCCAAGCTCCGCCACCAAGTGCTGTAAGGACTGCGTGTGATCCCCATGTGCCTTCGAATGCACAGATACCACCTGTGAGACCCTTAGATGACTTGTTTGCCTTGTAGTAATCAACCATGTCAGCAAATGTTGCTGGAGCTGTTGCTCCGTAGAGACCTGTGTTCCAGAGGAAACCTGTTGTATCAACATCTAGAGGAACACCGTAAACGCTGCCCTTGTATGACATTGCAGCAAGACCTGCTGATGGAATTTCGCTCTTCAACTTAGATGTAACGATGATGCGAGCAAGCTTTCCTGACTTTCCGCCAGCTGAAGCCATTGATGCAGGACCTGTCATAACATCTGGACCACCAGCTGCTGTTGACTTATCCCATGCGCTCTGAAGTGCATCG
>CALEZA010000045.1 GCA_937927965.1 uncultured Candidatus Planktophila sp. | reverse complement strand
CATCAAGAGTCTCGTCAACGCTGAGAGTCGTTTGACTCAGCCAAACTAAATTCTTTCCTGGAGTTGGTTCCACTGTGCGAGCACCGTCAAGGCCATCAACAATCTTGACCTTACCAACTGCCTCTCCTGCAGTTCCTTCTACCTCTTCATGTCCTTCGTGACCGATGAGCAGAATCTCAGTGTCGTCGGTGGCAAAGCGCTTCACCTCATGGTGCACCTTTGTCACAAGAGGACATGTGGCATCAATAGTTTTGAGATTACGAGCTGCCGCCTGCTCATGCACAGCAGGTGATACTCCATGAGCGGAGAAGACAACAGTTGCACCCTCTGGAACTTCATCGGTTTCGTTGACGAAGATCACGCCCTTTTGCTCAAGGGTGGTCACCACATGCTTGTTATGGACAATCTCTTTACGGACATAGAGAGGAGCTCCATAGAGCTCAAGAGACTTCTCCACGGTGATGATGGCGCGATCTACTCCAGCGCAATATCCACGCGGCGCAGCTATTAAAACTCTCTTACCCATGGCTGCAGTCTATTAGCCTTGCGCCATGTTAGAAACTTCAAGTGAGTCTCCTGCGCCAGTGCGCGTCATCACTGAAGCTATCAAGGACTACATAGACCGCCTCGGCCCGATCTGGATTGAGGGTGAAATCGCAGAGCTCAATGAGCGTAGTGGCACGATGGCCTTTATGCGCCTGCGCGATACCAGTGCAGATATGAGCATCTCCGTGATGTGTCATAAGAGCGTGATTGCCACAGTAAAACCTCTGCCAGCAAATGCGCGAGTAGTGATTCATGCAAAACCATCTTGGTATACCAAGAGTGGAACTCTCTCCCTGTCGGCAAAAGAGATTCGACAAGTGGGAGTGGGAGAACTTCTCGCTCGTCTTGAAGCGCTAAAGAACTCACTTGCACTCGAAGGTCTCTTTGATGCGGATCGAAAAGTTGCTCTGCCACTGCTTCCTCAAAAAGTTGGATTGATCTGTGGACGCAACACAGATGCAGAGAAAGATGTTGTTGAGAATGCTCGTCGTAGATGGCCAGCTGTCGAATTTGAAATTCGTGAGGTCACAGTTCAAGGAGCTGCAGCGGTCGTTGAGGTCTCGGCTGCTCTTCGTGAATTAGAAGCAGATCCAGAAGTCGATGTCATCATCATTACTCGTGGTGGTGGGTCCTTTGAAGATCTCCTTCCCTTCAGCGATGAAACTCTGGTGCGCCTTGCTGCATCCTGCTCTACTCCTATTGTCAGCGCTATTGGTCATGAGAAAGATTCACCACTTCTCGACCTTGTCGCCGACTATCGTGCATCAACTCCCACAGATGCTGCTAAGAGAGTTGTTCCCGATATTGCTCAAGAGGCAGCCGATATTCTTGCAATGCGCCAACGCGCATATCGAACTCTTGCTGCTCGCGTCGAAGCTGAACAGACCTTTATTACTCAGCTTCGCTCACGCCCTGTGATGAAAGATCCTGGAGCATTTCTGACAATCTTGAGTGAAGAGCTCTCCGAGTTGAGGTCACGCTCCACAAGAAGCTTTGCCACCACGATTGAGGCAGAGAGCAAAGAACTCAAAGCCATTACCGCTCACTTGCGCTCACTCTCACCACAATCAACGCTCGATCGTGGGTATTCGGTGGTGAGAAATGAGAAGGGTGAGGTTGTCAGAGACCCATCCCTGCTCACTCAAGGTGATTACTTGGCAATCAAGGTGGCCAAGGGCGAGACGAGCGCCACAGTTAACTAACACCTGCCTAGGAGTAGATTTGGGCCATGGCCGAGAAACTCTCCTATGAAGCAGCGCGAGATGAATTAGCGCAGATCGTTGAATCCCTAGAAGATGGAAGTGCCTCCCTTGAGGAGTCACTCAAGCTCTGGGAGCGCGGTGAAGAGTTGGCAAAGATCTGCCAAGAGTGGCTCGATGGAGCAAAGGCGAAACTCGCTTCTGTGAAGAAGGGCGAGTAAATGTCACCGACCTTCTCCTACTCTGATCTTCTCCCTATTGGAGATGACACCACCACTTATCGCTTTCTCGGCAAAGAGGGTGTCAGTGTTGTGAAACTAGGAGATCGCGAATTTCTCCAAGTAGATCCGCAAGCAATTGCTCATCTGACAGAGACTGCAATTCACGATATCAATCACTATCTTCGCCCAGAACATTTACAGCAGTTGGCAAGTATTTTAAGTGACCCTGAGAGCTCAGCTAATGATCGCTTTGTTGCTCTCGATCTTCTCAAAAATGCCAACATCGCGGCTGGTGGAATTCTGCCAATGTGTCAGGACACAGGAACAGCACTTGTGATGGGCAAGAAGGGTCAATATGTGTTGACCACAGCAAAAGATGAAGTTGCCGTTGCACAAGGTGTTTACGATGCTTATACAAAACTCAATCTTCGATACTCACAAATGGCCCCTGTCACCACATGGGAAGAGAAGAACACTGGCAATAACTTGCCAGCACAGATAGAAATCTATGCCGATAGCGATCACCAAGATGAATACAACTTCCTCTTTATTGCTAAAGGTGGAGGAAGTGCTAATAAGTCCTATCTCTATCAAGAGACTAAGGCTGTTCTCAATCCCACATCATTTATCAACTGGCTCGACGATAAGTTGCGATCATTGGGAACTGCAGCATGCCCTCCCTATCACCTCGCAATAGTCATCGGTGGAACCAGTGCAGAACACACAGTTAAGACTGCAAAGCTTGCATCCACTCACTACCTTGATAATCTGCCAACAACAGGAGATGCTGCAACGGGCCACGGTTTCCGTGATCTCCAACTAGAAGAAGATGTTCTCGCCCTCACAAGAACTCTGGGCATTGGTGCTCAATTCGGAGGAAAGTACTTCTGCCACGATGTTCGCGTGGTGCGCTTGCCCCGCCATGGTGCATCTCTTCCTATCGCTATTGCGGTCTCATGCTCTGCCGACCGCCAAGCAAAGGCAAAGATCACTAAAGATGGCATCTTCCTTGAGCAGCTAGAGACAGATCCAGTTCACTTTATGCCTGATACCACTGATGAACATCTCGATGACTCTGTAGTGAAGATCGATCTCAATCAGAGCATGGATGCAATTAGAGCTGAGCTCTCAAAGTATCCAGTTAAGACTCGCGAGATCGGAAGAGCACACGTCTGAACTCCAGTCACACAGTGGTATCTCGT
>CALEZA010000044.1 GCA_937927965.1 uncultured Candidatus Planktophila sp. | reverse complement strand
GGGAGTGCTCTTGCTTGGAATAATTTGCGCGGTGATTGCTTATCCTCAGGTGGTAAATTTCGTTCCGCCTCTTTTTCATTTTGTAGAAAAATTGAAAATCAATGAGGGTCGATTTTGATTCTGGAACTTGAGTTTCTTGTAATTCTCGAAAGAGTTTCATCGACGATTCCAAGATATTCACACATTTCACAAAGTGTATAAACAGACTTTCCGCCCCAGGCCGGATTCGATCTGCTGACGAATTTGTCCTTCATTACAGCCATATCGAGGGCAAATCCTAGAAGCGTCGGAGGTTCGACTCCAAGTATCAAAGACTCATTGCCAGGAATTGTTAGTTTGCGAAACTTGCTGTCACGCAGATCCCAGGAATCTGTGTTCTTCCAGTGTCCGTTCCAAGAGATGACGATTTCCATGGTTCGGACTTTCCCGTTTACTTCAATTAAGTAGTCAGCTGATGTACCAATTTCACTTGCCGTTAGGAATTCACGATTTTTGTCTTCGCCAGATAATGCAATCCGCAAGCTCTTGGATTTAAGCACCGCAAGTATGAGATCTTCGGAAAGCCATCCAAATATCAGGTCAAGTCCATACTCTACGGAAGTCCGAGAGTCTTTGTGAAAAGAAAGATTGCATCGAGATGCAATCAGTTCTTCGGTTTCTTTGGAGAGATTCAGCTCAAGTGTCTCTCTGAAAACATTCTCTTTTGAGATGTGAGAGTCTCTGAAATTGGAATCCATGTAGCTCATCAAGATTGGTTCTATTGGCGTGTTCAAGTGGGCAGCTAACTTGGCAATGCCTGTTTGCCTGCTCTGAAGTTTCGAGGAGTTTCGATAGTCACCCACATAGGAATCCTATTGATTGGTTAGACTCCCGCCATGCAACGAAACCGCTCCGAAGGCTGGCGCTTTGCCAAGATTGATGGCCATGCCAATGAGGCTCGGTTTGCTGAGGAGCTTCTTGCTAACCCTGATCTGATTGATGAGATTGAGGGGTTGCTGGATAACTCACTTCCTGAAGGCGATCCCACCGTGGTGGCAGATGGCAATAAGAAGGTGCCTTCCATCTTTGATGATCTGACTATCTCTAAGACAGATATTGAGATTAAGTGGGATGGGGGAGAGCAGGTCAGTATCTCCGTGAAGAAGTCCACAGGAGGTCAGGTGTGGCTGGCAACTCTTCCTCGGTTTGTGGCATCTGTGGAGCGCGAGATTGGAACACTTGATGCCGGTCTTGTGAAAGGTCTATCTCTCTATATAGGTGGAGCTAACCTCGCTGGCTTTGAAGATGAATTTGATAAGGCAGTAGCAGCAGATGCTTCTTTCTTTGTGCCCAAGATGATTGCTCAAGAAAAGCGCCATAAGAGGTTAGTGGCGGAATCCATGGCTCGCTCCTTTCCATCAGAGTGGAAGAAGGTGCTGGAGTTCTTTAATGAGCATATTGGGTTGATTACTCGCCTCTCCTTTGCTCAAGGCTTTGCGGTAAATGAAGAGGACTTTGCGGATGTGGTGATCTATAACCAGGTCACAGGAGATCGCAATATCTTTCCTATTGGAGAGCTGATCGCTGCAGCTGAAAAGGATGTTCTCACTAGACCTGTGGTGGCGGGAACTCGCTATAACGGAAGTACTTTAGTTCTGCCCTTTGGTAGTTTGCAGATGCATAGACCTAAAGGTGTGAACCAGTTCCAATTCCGCCATGAATATAGAGAAGTCTCAAGGCTCTTCTCCTAAATGGCACGAGTAGCTAAAACCAAGAATGGCTTTGCACCGAAGGTCTGCGTGAAATGCGGACTGGAGTTTGAGTGGCGCAAGAAGTGGGCGAAGAACTGGGAAGATGTGAAGTATTGCAGCGAGAGATGCCGCAATAGCTAATCTACTTAGCTTTCTTCTTTGCCTTTGGCTGTGAATTAATGGCAGCAAGAATCGACTCACCAATCGCTTTACCTAGCAGTGGTGGGACCGCATTTCCTATTTGCAGGCGCTTTTCATCTGTGGTGCCCAGGAAGATGAATCTGTCTGGGAATGATTGGCAGCGTGCTCCTTCACGGATGCTTAAGGCGCGATCTTGTGTGGGGTGGATGCAGTTGGCACTCGATGGTGTGGTGAAGTTACGAGTGATGGTGGGACTTGGTGCACTGCCCACAATGCGCTGGTAGCTATTCTTAAAGCCAGAGGTGGGGCGCAGGGATTTAGGCATCAGCTTCTGCACATCAGGGTCGAGCGCTGACTTTCCTTGAGGGATGTAGGAGAGCATCTCAATGAAGTAGGGCTTGTGGCCTACTGCAACATGATCGATGGGAGTAGATGCGCCTTTGCGGTAGTACTTCTGGAGATCATTCTTTGGATCTGCCTTGTATTTCTCTTTCCGCTCACCTGCTTTAAGGGAGGGTAGGTCGGAAGTGGCATCGTTGAATGTCCACAGCTCATTGCCATCTTCTGGCTTTTGGATAAAGAACTTCTCTAAGAGTTTTTGAGTCTCTTCAGGAGTATCACCAATAGGTAGCTCTATCTCACCTGGGAATTTGAAGGTGCCGACCTTGCTTCCCACAAGGAGAAAGCGCTTGCGTCGCTGGGGGACTCCAGAAAGGCTTGCAAGAACTATTGCAGAGCGAACCTCATAGCCAAGGCGCTTTGCATAGGCGACTACCTCTTCATGAATCTTTCCATTTTGGAATGTCTTAAAGCCTGTGACATTTTCCATTACAAATACCTTGGGGTTGGTGATCTCAATAGCGCGAAGGAAAGCCAGAACTAATTTATTGCGACCATCATCGAGAGCACGCTTTCCTGCTGTGGAGAAACCCTGGCAGGGAGGACCACCTACGACAATGTCGAAAGGTCCATGTACTTTATTGACCTTGCGGATCAGTGCATCATCTATCGAGTCACAGATGGGAGTAATCCCAAGATTGTGTTCAAATGTTTCACACGCTATCTGCCAGTTATCGATAGCTACTGCTGTCTCAATGCGATCTCCCTTGGAGTTGCGAGAGAGTGACATACCGAGTGAGAGTCCACCACAGCCTGAGAAGAGGTCGAGTGAGCGATAGATGGACACGGGTGCATTCTGCCTCATGGGGCGCTAGACCTGAACAACCAACTTCACTATCTGCTCTGCGCTGCCACTCTTACCAAGTTCAACGCTGACATTGGTGGGTATATCGGCAAGGCTGGCTTGGGCGAGAAGGGTCATCTGGACTGCAATCTCTGTCATCCAGTAGAAGGCACCTGGCCCTAACTCTTCAATGAGCTCTGCAGCATCTGCAAGGGCTTCATCGCTAAATTTCTCAGCACCACTTTGAGTCTCATCTAATACTCTCAAGAGAAAATCTCTGATAGCAGTGGCAGATTCACGCACCCTCTCATGCTCAGAGATGATCTCTCTGAGCTCTGCATCCATCTGTGCGTTTAGGCGTGCATCTCGTAGCTTTTTGAACATGAGGTAAATCTATGGGGTAGGGGTGACAAGTAGTGATCTCGCTCAGAGGGGGAGTGAAGAGGGATAGGAAAAGGCCCGCAGAATAATCTGCGGGCCTTTCTTGTAGCTCACATGGAGCACAATCCGATGACTACGGTGAGAGAAATCGTACAGCTCTCAATCTGTAATTTCTAGAAAGACTTATCCACAATCGAACAGAAAGTGACTGCGAGGAAATTGCGGCATCGTTACCTTGCCGCTTGAGTGCGGCTGTAGCTCAGCGGATAGAGCAGTTCGATGACTACGAATCGGTCGTGGGTTCAAATCCCGCCAGTCGCACCCACAAGAGAAGAGCCCCAGGGTTAGTCGCCTGGGGCTCTTTTTCTTTTTACACTTCTCTATTCCAGCTCTGCAGCCTGATTCTGTGAAGGAAGTTGTAGCTGTGGTTCACGCTTCTTCACTTCCTCTTCAATCTCTTTTAAGGATTCCAGTACTTCAGGGTATCCATGCTCGTGAGCTGCTGTGGCAGAGCCGAGGAAGCGATTGAATTCACGACCCACCTCTGGATCAAATCTCACACCAGATGTCTTCTGTCGGTTAGAGACGCTGATGAAGTAATCAGATTCATCATCTGTTGTGGCAAGCCCTAGTAACTTATCAAAGTTCCACTCTTGTGTTTTGAGTGAACCAGTAAAGATCAATCGCTCAGTGGTGAGAAGAACTGTTCCTTGATCTTTATCCATCTGCACCTCAGCACCTGGAATCATCTGGCCTTTCATTGCGCCCACTCGAAAGCGAACACCACCTCCCACTGGGATGCTCACGCCACTAGATCCACCTTGGTAGCTAGAAGGCTCACGACCTGTCTCATGAAAGATTGCAGGAGCACTCCATAGAGCAATCTCTCCTGGCTTCTGGTTGAGATAGTTATTGACTGAGTCTTCACCTTTAGATGCCTTGGTGAAGACTTCAATCAGATTCTTCACATGGGTGAAATCTCTTGTCCACGCATCATGAAGGCGTGTGTATTCCTTTACTGCCTTCTTATCAGCACGCTTTATCTTAAAGTCGGAGAACCAGCTCATAGGGATAAGGGTAGAGGGTGGGGCAGACAGCAGGTGGTGGACTCCACCCCCTAAAGAGGGAAGAATCTAGCCATGCTCAACCCAGAACTCTTTAAGAGAGGCGATAGAGGTGTGGGCTTTCAGCACCGCTCTCACCTGACTGAACTCGATTATCGCTTGGAGATTGTTAGAGAGAAATATCTTGAGAGCTCTCCAACTCGCGCCTTCTATATGGCAGCCCTAATTAAAGATTCTGGCGAGATTGAGAAAGGGCTCCAGAGCGAGCATGAGATGGTCCGCTTTGCTGCAATGACTAATAGCAACTTCACACCCACTATGGATCTTCTCGCCAGTGAGCCTCTGGCTCGTTACGCCTTTGCCTATAACCAATCAACAAGTACTGAAATCCTTGATCAGATAGCGATGTCAAAGAAGAGGCAGAATCCAGTGATTAGAGCTCTCGTGGAGATACATCCCAATAAGAGCCAAGAGGTGGCAGCTTTCTATGCGCTATCGCCTCAGGAAGGCAATGAAGAGTATGACGATAGTTCGTATGACTTCTTCTGGGAGGCGATGGGGTATGAGAGCGAGAAGATAGATCTTGAGGCGATGAAAGCTCTGACCTATCTCGATCTTCTTAATGTGATTGAAGTTCCTGGCTCCAATGATTCATTCTGGTATGACGCTATCTTGGATATTGAACCAGAGGGTCTGACTAAACTCTATAAGTTCTATGCACAGATGCCACAAGATGCATCTGGCTTCTATCCAGACCTCTGTGTGTTGCGCTGCTGGGCAGCTGAATACCTCACCGATCAAACGGTAATTGAGATGTTTGCCGATGATGACTACAGGGTCTCATCGGGCGTGGGAGGCTTTTATTGGGCAGATTCTCGTTCACCTCGCTCCTGTGTGATTATGAATGAGAAGGTCAACCCTGATCTAGTGAGAAGGATTTTTCAGGAAGAGATTGCGAGAGAGGATTTTGACTCCTATCTCAATGGAGTTCTCTGGAGGCTGGCATGTAGCACCTTCTCACCTGTTGATGTCACTACAGAAATCGTGAAGATGTTAAGCGATGGCACCATAAAAGATGAGCTGACTATCAATAATCTCTTAGTGGGAGAGCCAGAAGATTTTCCACAAGGGCTCTATAGCAATTCACAGATTAGTAAAGAGGCACGCGAGATTGTGATGAAGATGATTGAAGAACGCGGACTTTCAACAGATCAATGAGCTACTTCAAGCGCCTGAGCGTTGAAGAGGCGAAGCAATATTGGTTTGGTGGAGATCTCACTATCTGTATTCAGAGCGTGGAAGTGGGCCAGGGGGTCAGGGCTCTTCCCTTGCGAGAGGTCGAAGCTGGAACTTTATACATTGAGAAGATGAAGAGCTGCTCCACATTGGGTGAGCTAAAAGAACTCTTTGATTACTACAAGCAGGATGTTGATGCACCAAAGATCTTGCCTCAGATCTTTGACCCCATCACAGGTGAGGATTTTGATGCTCACTTTATTGATGAATATATCCACTCTCGCGGCATTGGATATGGGGAGTTTGATGCACTCTTCAAGCGCCATATGGACAATCAACTCTTTGAAAACTTTTCAGAGGTAGAAGAGATTGAGGGAGATTTTGAGCACTTTATGTTCACAGCTGACCCTTCCACAATTGCCTATCGCTTTGATCCCGATGAGCTCAACCATTACAAGGGGCTCGATCATTGGGTGCTCTGGACCAATGCTTGGGTGCCGATTGAGGTGGTGATGGCTCTAGGAAGGCCAAGTGAGCAGTACCTCAATGTTGATGGCGAGCCTGCCTATATCTTCACCAATATCGAGAGCTTTGTGGCGGAGTTTGGTAAGTATGGATTCACCTTTATCTATGACGATCCCGCATTTCTGGAGCTGATAGGGCAGGAATAGGCGAGAACTCAAGGCCTGCCCGGGTGCATAAAAATCACCCTCTCCTACGGTGATAGCAATAAGGAAAACCTAGGGGAAGGTCCTTCAATGGCCGATATCTGTATCCGATGTGGGAAGGCGGCAGATGGCCTGCTCTGTCCAGAATGCTCACAACCACCTGTAAAGAAGGCAACTCCAAAGGCCTCACCACCTGTTGAGCCTGTAGTGGAAGTTGCACCTCCTCCTGTAGTTCTTCCCCCTGTGGCACCTGCTGCGGAGCAACCTGCCCCAGTTCTTCCTCCAGCTCCACCCGCTCCTGCCAAGGTGGTTAAGCCACCAAAGCCACCTAAGCCTCCTAAAGCACCTAAGCCTCCTAAGGTCAAGAAAGAGATCTCACATGAGAGGAAGAAGCTCTACATACGAGTGCTTCTCGTGGCACTTCTTATTGGGCTAATAGCGAACTTCCTTCCACAGATCAAAGATGCTGCCAATAGCGGAAAAGATTTCATCACTTCCAAGTTTGAAAAAGAAAGTGCATCACCAAGTGCTTCAGCTTCTCCTTCATCAAGTGCAGAAGCGTCTCCAACTGCAACACCTACTCCTTCTGCAACACCATCTGAAACACCATCACCAACTGCAAAGGCGACTTCTACTCAAAGCTCACAAGGTGTGGCAGCTGGCGCTCGCTCAGCGGTGATCTCAAGCTTGAAGAGATGTGCTCAATCCACTAGTTACTCACCTCCAGGATGTCCCTTTGCGGAGAAGGTTCGCATCAATGGAAGTGGAATCTCTTGGGAGATCGTTGGAACTCCCAAGATCACTCTCAGCTCATCAAATGGGGGAGTCCAAACGCTTCGAGTATCAAGCAAGGTGATAGCTCACCTTCAGTATGGAAAGTTGATGAGAGATGTTGATTACTCCTTTACTCGAACAGCAATCGCCACACCATCAGGCAATTCCTACACAATCAAGTGGAAATAAGGGATAGAGGAAATCATGAAGATTAAATGTGTGCGCTGCGGAGCTAAATCATCAATGGCTCTCTGCCCTGATTGCCAGGTGCCTCATGGTGGAGTGGTAAGCAGTAAGAGCTTTGAGAGCAATCTGCCAAGTATCTCTGACCTCAAAGGTGGATTAACTGAGGTAATCGATGAGACCAAGGTGCTGATTGCCCAGGGTCGCCAGTGGATCAAGGGCGATATGAAGAGATATACCTCCGTGAAGAATTGGAATATTGCCTTTGATAAAGGCGGAGCGCTCACTCTTGCAAAAGATACTGTGCTCGCAATTCTTCCTCTGATCATCGCAGGCTTTATCGCTGCCAAGGTCTTTATCTCGATGGTGGATTTCCCATCCGACCTGCCTATTCCTGCTGGAACAATTAGCAAAGCTGTGGGGCTCTGGATTCTCAACCTTGCCATGGGTGTGGGGGTAAGCGTCACAGGCTCTGCAACGGTCTTAGGAGTGGGAGCTTCTGCTGGTGGAACAGTTCGCGTCATCGCATCTGGACTTACTCTCATCCTGATCTTCCTCTTAGTTCGCAAATCTCGTTCTCGTGCTCGTGAAGGAAATTTCACCCTCAACCCCCAGAGTGAGATTCTTGGAACAAGCGCTGTCCTTGCTCTGGTTGCATTCTTTCTCACATCCCTGACGGGAAATGACATCGTCAAGACAGTCGATGTGAATGGATTTTCACTGACTGCAGGCGGATCAATCTCAGTCGATATCTACTCACTTCTCTATGGACCGCTGATTATCTCCACCATCGCAGTCCTTCTAGGAAGTTACTCGGTAAAGAATCAGAAGAAGATATCTGAGACGATGGATCACACAGTCTCCTTCTTTATGGGAACAATCGGATTTGCCGCGATTGCTGCGCTCTTTTTCTTGATTAAGGAGCGAGATTTACTCATTATTCCTGCATTTATTGTGGCGGCACCAACAGCTGTACTGGTTGCACTCGTTGCAGCGAGTGGGGTTCCCTTTATCAATTCTGATAAGTCAGGGAATTTGAACTTGCTCCAAGATTCAATGGGAAACCCCGTCGATCTTCTCCATCCCTCACCTTCTCTCGGAATATTTGTGGTGGGAGTAATTCTCACGCTCATTCTTATCGGTGGGGTGATGGGATTTCGGATGGATACACGGAGTTTCACAGCGCGTAGTTCGTGGAGAGTGGCTCTCGCCATTGTTGGTGCCACAACTGTGCTCAACTTCTTCCTCATGTTCTACGCCTTCGGTGATGCAGGTAGCGCCTTTGGAGATATTGGTTCAAAATCGATAGCTGTCTTAGCTCATCCTCTCTACCTGATCCCAGCATCTCTGATTTGGGCAGGAGCATTTATCAGTGGAGCTCGATACCTGACTCCATTATTGGCCGAATATGCACCGACTCTTGCAAGCACCTACCTCCCTAAGATTCGTTTGAATCTCAGTGAGTATTACAAAGCTGTGACGCTCTTTAATATGGAAAACCTCAGCCCACTGGAGAAGCAGACGAAGGCTATGAAAGTTGCGATTGTGAAGGGGTACTCCAAGAAGCTGGGGCTGGTGGCGGCTGCAATCTTTATAGTCTTGGGACCTGCCAATAACACGATTGCTCAGCGTTTGAGTTCACCAGAATCAGCGGTGGAGAACTTCTACTCAGCAATCGCTGGCAATGATGCAGGTGGGGCACTTTCAAATGTGAGCTTTGATCGCACCATGGCATATGACGGCTTGCTCACAGATGCTGTGTTGAAGGGATATGAGTCGAAGCCAACTCTAAAATCCATCGAGATTGAACCTATGGAAAAGGGCTCAATGTATGGCTATGCACGAAT
>CALEZA010000043.1 GCA_937927965.1 uncultured Candidatus Planktophila sp. | reverse complement strand
AAATCGAGAATTGCACGGAGATGTTGCTCAAATTGGCTTGTGACCGAACCCTCAATTGACCAGTGACCAGAGTTGTGTGGGCGCATCGCAAGTTCATTAATAAATAAATGCTCACCTTTTACAAACATCTCAACAGCCATTACTCCAACAACACCGATAAGTTGAGCAATATCCAATGCCAACCGTTGAGCCTTTTCAGCTACAACAGGTGAAATATTTTGAGCTGGAGTAATAGTGAGGGTGCAGATTCCATTTTCTTGAACGGTCTCCACGGGTGCCCATGATGTGGCCTGGCCGTGAGGTGAACGAGCAACCATGACTGCAATTTCAGAATCAAATTCAATCAACTCTTCGATGAGTAGAGGAGAAGTGTGTCCGAGAATTTCAGTCAGTTGTGCGCTGCTCTCTACTTTCCATACACCTCGGCCGTCATATCCTCCACTAATTGATTTTGCTATCACTGGATATTGCACAACAGATTCAGAACTAGTGATCACTTGGAATTCTGGTGAAGGAAAGTCGCGAAGTTTTTCCCGCATGAGCGCCTTATCTTGAGAGTACTGAAAAGCCTCTGAAGTCGGATAGACCCTAACCCCGCCGATCTCTAGCCCTTTGATGACAGAGAGCGGAACTAATTCATGTTCGAAAGTCACCACATCGCAACTTTGAGCAAAGGTAAGAACCTCTTGGAGATTTGTGTAGTCACCAACGATGTGGTTCGTGATTTGAGCTGCAGAATCTTGACTGCTCTGAGCAAATAAATGTAGATCGATACCTAAAGCAGTTGCAGGAGCCACCATCATGCGTGCGAGTTGTCCTGCGCCTATGACGCCAACTCGAGGGAATCGATTGCTCACGCACTCATCGTAGATGAACTACATCCCCCACACTAACTTCCCTGCCATTTTCAAGCGTAAGGGCTCCAGAATTTGAGATTTCTACAGCGTGGGATTTGAGCACTTCCCCGCCTGGAAGCGTCACTTCCACCTCTCTTCCAATCGTGTTACATACTTGCCGATATTCTGGAATAAAGGTCTTGCCTAACTCCCACATTGTTATATTAATTTCCAAGTGATTCAAGATTTTTGCAAGAATGATGTTTCGATTTAATTCAGAGAAATTCTCCAGTGCAAGTGATGTAGCTTCTGGGACTGGAAGTTCTTCCTTGTCCATACCAACATTAATGCCAATTCCAAGAATCACTCCTTTTGAAGTTGCTTGTGCAATCATCCCTGAACATTTCTTCTCACCAATTAGTAAATCATTTGGCCACTTCACACCAATGTCTACAGATGAATCAAGTGAAGCTAAGGCTTCTTTTACAGAAATTCCTGCAATAAGAGTAAGGAAAGACCACTCTTCTTTATCAACTTTGGGTTGAACATAGAATGAGAAGGTGAGTGCAGACATTGGTGCTGCAACAAATGATCGATCTAATCGACCGCGCCCTGCACTTTGATATTCAGCAACAATCACATCTCCTGGTAGAGCTGTTCCTGCAGTGACTTTTTCAAGGAGGTCGTTCTGAGTTGACTCGGTGACTTCAACCACGCTTACCCGCCAGTACTGCGAGATTTCTTCTACGAGAAGCTTTCGATCTAGTGGCGCTCTTGGCGCATCGGTACCCACGACTAGTACCTTAGGCTCATGAGCCACGATCTGCATACCACCGCGGGAAAGATTGAAGACCTCCGCGCTCGAATTGATGAAGCTGTCCACGCAGGATCAGCCCGTGCCGTTGAGAAGCAGCATGCAAAGGGTAAGAAGACTGCTCGAGAGCGTATTGAAATGCTGGTCGATCCAGATTCCTTCACTGAAATTGATGAGTTCGCACGCCACCATGCATCCAACTTTGGCATGGAGAAGAACCGCCCTTATGGCGATGGCGTAGTGATTGGAACTGCGACAGTTGATGGTCGACCAATTGCACTTTATTCACAAGACTTCACCGTCTTCGGTGGCTCACTAGGTGAAGTCCATGCAGAGAAGATCGTCAAGATTGCAGATTTTGCTCTCAAGTCAGGAATTCCATTGATTGGAATTAATGATTCTGGAGGAGCTCGTATTCAAGAGGGCGTCGCATCCCTTAATGGTTACGGAAAGATTTTCCGCCTCAATACTCGATCCTCAGGTGTTATTCCTCAAATCTCGCTCATCCTTGGTCCTTGCGCTGGTGGCTCTGCTTATTCTCCAGCACTTACGGATTTCACAGTGATGGTCAAGGAAACTTCTAACATGTTTATTACAGGTCCAGATGTGATCAAGACGGTCACTGGTGAGGATGTGGGAATGGAAGATCTCGGTGGAGCTCTCACCCATAACACCAAGTCAGGAAATGCACATTACTTAGCTGATTCTGAAGCTGATGCAATTGATTATGTAAAGGCACTCCTTTCTTATCTACCATCCAACAATATGGATGGATCACCTGTTCTGCCTCCAACAGAAACGCTTGAGAAGAAGGCATCCGACACAGCGTTAAACACTCTTATTCCAGATAGTCCAAACCAGCCATATGACATGAAGGTTCTTATCTCATCAATTGTGGATGAAGGTGAATTCCTCGAAGTTCATGCTCTCTATGCCAAGAATATTGTTGTTGGATTTGCTCGTATTGAAGGTCAATCAGTTGGAATCATTGCAAACCAGCCTTCAGAGCTAGCAGGCACACTCGATATCAACTCATCAGAGAAGGCAGCTCGATTCCTTCGCTTCTGCGATGCATTCAATATTCCAATTTTGACACTTGTGGATGTTCCAGGATTTATGCCAGGCACAGAACAAGAGTGGAATGGAATCATTCGCCGTGGCGCAAAGCTTCTCTACGCTTATGCAGAAGCTTCAGTGCCACTAGTCACCCTCATTACACGCAAGGCTTATGGTGGAGCTTTCATCGTAATGGGATCTAAGTACCTTGGAAGTGATATTAACTTTGCTTGGCCAAGTGCTGAAATTGCAGTCATGGGTGCACAAGGTGCAGTCAATATTCTCTACCGCAAGGAACTATCTGAGTCTTCAACTCCAGATGCAACTAGAGCGGAACTCATCACTCAGTACACAGAGAAGTTCTCCAACCCTTATCTCGCCGCAGAACGCGGAACCATCGATAGCGTGATTGAGCCTGAAGATTCCCGTCAATACATCACTAAAGCGTTCCGCACATTAAAGACCAAGCGAGACATCTTGCCTGCTCGCAAACATGGAAACATTCCTCTCTAATGAAGTTCTCCATAGCAACAGGAAATCCCACAGATGAAGAGTTGGTAGCTCTTCAAGCGGTACTAGCTAATCGCAAGCCGATTGAACTCAAGCCTGTGATTAAAAGAAGCGTCTTTGGGTTGCCTCAGCTTCGTCAGCCACTTCCCCATCAAGTCACCTTTGGTGCACGAAAGTTCGATTAATGACTCGAATAGTTCTGGCATCACAATCAACATCCCGCCGCAGATTGCTAGAAGGTGCAGGAATAACTCCCACTGTAATTGTGAGCAATGTTGATGAGGAAACAGATTTCTTTAATGCGATGCGCCCAGAAGATATGGTGATCGCTCTTGCAATATCAAAAGCCCACACAGTCAGAGAGATGATTGATTACCCTGCAATCATTATTGGATGTGATTCAACATTTGATGTGGATGGGGTTTCTTTCGGAAAGCCTGGAACTCCTGAAATCGCAATCGAGAGAGCTAAGAAGATCAGCGGTCGTGCAGGACTGCTCCACACTGGCCATTGCATTATCGATACAGCACGCGGGATTGAAATAGCAGATCGCGTCACCACAAAGGTCACATTCTCTGAAATGAGCGATGAAGAGATTGCCGACTATGTGGCGTCCAAGGAACCGCTGCATGTGGCTGGAGGCTTCACGCTCGACGGTTTCGGCTCACCATTTATTCCTTTAATAGAAGGTGATTACACCAATGTAGTTGGGCTTTCGATGCCTTTCTTTCGTGGTGCTATGAAACAGCTTGGATATTCTTGGCCAGAGGTAAAGGAGATGCGATGAATCGTGTATTGATAGCCAACAGAGGTGAAATTGCTCTGCGCGTGATTCGTGCATGTAGAGATCATGGCCTTGAATCCGTAGCTATGTATTCAGAGGAAGATCGTGATGCTCTTCACGCAAAGAGTGCCGACTTCTCTTACTCTCTCAACGGAACCCTTGCTAAAGATACCTATCTGAATATTCCAAAGATTATTGAGTTGGCCCTACATGCAAAGGCAGATGCCGTCCATCCCGGATATGGATTCCTTTCTGAAAATGCTGACTTTGCTCAAGCGGTTATTGACGCAGGACTGATTTGGATTGGTCCATCACCCGCTGCTATTAGCGCACTCGGAGATAAAGTCTCAGCTCGCAGAATTGCAGCTGCTGCTGGAGCACCCCTTGTTGCTGGAACTAAGGATCCTGTCGAAACGGCAGAGGAAGTCATTGCCTTTGCCAAGGAGCATGGACTTCCTGTGGCTATTAAAGCTGCTTTCGGTGGCGGAGGTCGTGGACTTAAAGTTGCTCGCACGCTCGAAGAGATTCCAGAGCTCTATGCCTCTGCAGTGCGTGAAGCTATTGCAGGTTTTGGTCGCGGTGAATGTTTTGTTGAAAGATATCTAGATAAGCCACGCCATGTTGAGACTCAAGTATTGGCCGATAAATTTGGAAATGCAGTTGTTGTCTCCACACGCGATTGCTCATTGCAGCGCCGACATCAAAAACTTGTGGAAGAAGCTCCTGCACCATTTCTCACTCCTGAACAAAATGCTGAGCTCTATCGCTCCTCTAAGGCGATTATGAAAGAAGCTGGCTATGTGGGAGCTGGAACATGTGAGTTTTTAGTTGGCCTCGATGGCACAATCTCTTTCTTGGAAGTTAATACTCGACTCCAGGTGGAACATCCAGTCTCAGAAGAAATTACTGGCATTGATTTAGTTCGCCAGCAATTCCGAATTGCAATGGGTGAAGAACTTGGATTTGATGATCCTGTTATTCGTGGGCACTCCATTGAGTTCCGTATTAACGGTGAAGATCCAGGTCGCTCCTTCCTCCCAGCACCAGGTCGAATTACAGATTGGGAAATTCCAACTGGACCTGGAGTTCGTGTTGACGCTGGATTCCGAAAAGGCGATGTCATTGGTGGTAACTTCGACTCACTTCTTGCAAAACTTATTGTTACAGGATCTACTCGAGAAGAGGCGATTCAAAGAGCTCGTCGCGCACTTGCTGAATTTAAGGTTGAAGGTCTTGCAACAGCCCTTCCCTTCCATCGTGCAATCCTTGAAGATCCTCATTACACAGAAGTTTTCAAGGTTTATACGAGCTATATTGAAAATGAATTCGTTAATACCATTCCCGCCTATGCAGCCCAAGAAGTTGAGGTTCAGACAAAGGCAGCTGCTGAAAAGCTTGTAGCCGAAGTCAATGGAAAGCGTTTTGAAATCCTCGTCCATGCACCAGAGCCAGTGGTCAAGCGTCATAGAGCCAAGCAGGCTTCGGCCTCAGGAGCTTCTGGAGATGGCCTTGCAAGCCCTATGCAGGGCACTGTGGTCAAGATTGCAGTGGAAGAGGGTCAGAGTGTGGAGGCAGGAGATCTCATCATCGTCCTTGAGGCGATGAAGATGGAGCAACCTCTGAATGCCCATAAGAGCGGTGTGATTAAGAACCTCAAGGCAGTTGTTGGAGAGACTGTCTCAAGCGGCACCGTTCTCTGTGAGATTATTGAGGCATGACCTCAACTGACCTTCTCTACTCAGATCCACTAGCTGCAGCTTCTCAAGCAGCATCTGAAATCGCAGCCCGGACTGGTGTTGCATCTCATGATGTTGCACTTGTGATGGGCTCAGGTTGGGTGAGTGCATGTGATGCCCTTGGAACGCCGGCATATGAGTGCGATGCACATGAGCTCACTGGCTTTCACGCACCTGCTGTAGAAGGTCATTCAGGCAAGGTCCGCTCTTACATTATCGAATCTAATGGAAAGAGCATTCGTGCACTTGTCTTCCTTGGTCGCACTCACCTATACGAAGGCAAGGGCATGGAGCCAGTAGTTCACGGAGTTCGCACAGCAGTTAAAGCTGGATGCAAAGTTGTAGTTCTCACAAATGCGTGTGGCGGCATTAATGCCAACTACAAAGTTGGAGAGCCAGTATTGATTCGAGATCACATCTCTCTTACTGCACAATCACCATTATCAGGTGCAACATTTGTTGACCTCACAGATCTGTATAGCAAGCGCATCCGTGAAATAGTGAAGGCTCAAGATTCATCACTCCAAGAGGGTGTCTATGTTCACTGGCGCGGACCTACCTATGAAACACCTGCAGAAATTCTTATGATGAGAACCATGGGCGCAGATTTGGTCGGAATGTCTACAGTTCCAGAAGCAATAGCAGCCCACGCAATGGGAGCAGAAGTTCTTGGTATCTCTCTTGTTTCTAATGCCGCTGCTGGAATGACTGGCGAAAAGCTCAACCACGAAGAGGTAATTGCAGCAGGTAAAGCTGCGGCAAGTCGAATGGGCGAATTGCTCAAGAACACAATTCCTAAACTCGTCTAACAAGGCTAATCTGGTGCAATGAACGCTGCATTGATTGAAGAAGTGAAGGCGTGGATTGCCGACGATCCAGACCCGTTAACAGCAGCTCGTCTACAGGGACTCCTTGATTCAGGCGATGTCGAGGTCCTCACACCATTTTTCAGCGGTTTCCTTCAATTTGGAACTGCAGGGCTGCGTGGTCCCATCGGACCTGGCCCGTCTTGTATGAATCGCGCAGTTGTAGGACGAACAGCAGCTGGAATCGCTTCTTATATGAAAAAGCGTGGAATGAATAAGGTGGTGATCGGTCGAGATGCTCGATATGGATCTGAAGATTTCACCTTTGAAAGTGCAGAGATATTAAGTGGTGCTGGAATGGATGTTTACATCCTCCCTCGACCACTTCCAACTCCTGTCTTGGCATTCGCCACACAATACTTAAAGTGTGATGTGGGAATTATGGTCACCGCTAGCCATAACCCACCTCAGGACAATGGATATAAGGTTTACATTGGACCAGATGCAGATGGCATTTCTTACGCATCATCTCAAATCATCAACCCCACTGATTCATTTATAGCTGAAGAAATTGCATCAGTGACATCTTTGAAATCTCAACCTCGAGGATCGAAGTGGACACTTCTAGGTGAAGAGGTGATTTCCGAATACATCTCTCGCACCGTTGAGTTAGCTCCTCGCCCCGGTGATATCAAGATTGTCTATACAGCGATGCACGGAGTGGGAACTGAGACCGTACAGCGAGTCTTTAATCATGCAGGATTTGCCACTCTCATACTCGTTGATGAGCAGTGCACGCCAGACCCAGATTTCCCAACAGTTGCATTTCCTAACCCAGAAGAACCGGGAGCGATAGACCTGGCTCTTGCAAAGGCTCGAGATTTTGGCGCTGACTTGGTTATTGCAAATGATCCCGATGCAGATCGATGCGCTGCTGCAATTAATGACCCTAAGGTGGGTTGGCGAATGCTGCGTGGTGATGAGCTGGGAATCATCTTTGGTGAGTGGATTGCTCGAACTCACCCTGAAGGAGTCTTTGGTAACTCAATCGTCTCTTCATCTGCGCTTCGAAAGATTGCAGCCCATTACGAGGTTGATTTCAAAGAGGTTCTCACAGGCTTTAAGTGGCTAGCTAAGATTGAAAATCTCGCCTTTGGATATGAAGAAGCTATTGGATATGCAGTCGATTCAGAGACCGTAAACGATAAAGATGGGGTTTCAGCGGCGCTCTTCCTGGCTCAGATTGCGATGGATCTCAAGCGTGATGGCCTCACGCTCTCTGATCTCTTGGATGATGTGTGGCAACGCCACGGATTCCATGGCACAGAACAGATTTCCGTCCGCGTTGCAGATATGTCTTCCATCACCCGTCTACTTGCAAGTCTTCGTCAGAGCCCTCCTTCTGACATTGCTGGAAGAAAAGTTGAATCGATAGATGACCTTGCCGCACCTCAAGATGGACTTCCCCCAACAGATGGATTGCGTATTTGGCTCTCAGGCGGAGTTCGAATCATTATTCGCCCTTCAGGTACCGAGGCGAAGATGAAGTGCTATATCGAAGTCATTACAAAGACAGCTGAGGAATCTGAAAATCTGCTCAACCAGCTGAGAGAACCCCTCAAAGAGTTCCTTGCTCGCTAAGCTCCAAAACGCTCTTTAAATTCATCGAGCATGGCAGCTGCAGCAGATGCGCCACTTCGCTTCACTCCAGCATCCATAAATGCTAAGAGCATATCGAGATTCTTTACACCACCTGCGCTCTTTACCTCCATCTTTGAAGAGACTGAGGCACGCATCAATTTCACATCCTCAAGGATTGCTCCGGTTGATGCAAATCCCGTTGAAGTCTTTACATAGTCAGCCCCTGAAGCTTCAACAAGCTGGCAGGCCTTTACTATCTCTTCTTTGGTGAGATAGGCGTTCTCAAGAATCACTTTGACCTGATGTCCCCCAGCTGCTGCAACAACTGCTGCTAGCTCATCTCGTACTTCGTCATACATTCCTGATTTCATCCAACCAATATTCATCACAACATCAATCTCTGTTGCACCATCTGCAACAACTTGCTTGGTCTCAAAAACTTTGACTGAAGTAGCTGAATTTCCGTGAGGGAAACCTACGACAGTGCCCACATGGACATCGCTTCCACGCAAGATCTCAGCGCAGAATGCAACATCTGCTGGCTTACAGCAGACAGATGCAACATCGTATTTGAGCGCTACCAGACAACCCTCTCGCACTTCTTCTCGTGACATTTCAGGGCGAAGGAGGGCGTAATCAATCGTCTTAGCAACCTGCCTCAAGGTGTATTTACTTGTTGCCATTACCTTCTCCTCTATCTTTACTAAATATTCGTGGATAACTTTGAATCGAAAACTAAAGCTTATTCGCCTGCAATGCGGGCGTATCCAGGCTTCACAATCTCCTCAATGATGGCTAAGCGCTCTTCAAAGGGGATAAACGAGCTTTTTAAAGCATTAATAGTCACTCGCTGGAGATCAAGAAAATTCCAATCACAAGCTTTTACAAGCTCATGCATCTCTCTCGACATGGATGTGGCAGACATCAGGCGGTTATCTGTGTTGACGGTGATGCGGAAACGAAGTTTGGCAAGCTTTCCAATTGGGTGGTCATCAAATGAAGTGGCAACACCTGTTTGAATATTCGAAGATGGACACATCTCCAACGGAATGCGACGGTCGCGCACATACGAAGCAAGGCGACCAAGACGCGGAGGGGTGTGGTTGAAATCGATGTCATCAGCAATTCTCACGCCGTGACCTAGTCGCTCTGCACCACAAATCTGAATCGCTTCCCAAATTGATGGGAGGCCATATGCCTCGCCTGCGTGAATTGTGAAGTGAGCATTCTCCTTACGAAGATACTCAAAAGTGTCGAGTTGATCGCTAGGCGGAAAACCGTCTTCTGGACCTGCGATATCAAAGCCGACAACTCCTCTATCACGATATTTCACAGCAAGCTCTGCAACTTCTTGGGATCGGTCATTCTGACGCATTCCACAGAGAAGAGAGAAGATGCGGATGGAATTTCCTTCTTCTTTGGCTTGATTTTCGCCTTCGCGGAATCCGTCAAGAATTGCCTCAACGACTTCTGTGAGAGTGAGTCCTTTTTCGGTTAAGAGCTCAGGGGCCATTCTCACCTCTGCATAGACAACTCCATCACGAGCAAGATCTACTGCACATTCTCGTGATACTCGAATAATGTCCTCCCGACGCTGCATGACCGCAACAGTGTGTGCAAAGGTCTCCAAATAGAGAACAAGTGAACCTGAGTCACATGATGCACGAAACCATTCAGCAAGCTCTGCAGGATCATATGTTGGAAGATCGTGACCAATCTCTTTAGCAATATCAATGATTGTCTCAGGGCGAAGTCCGCCATCTAAGTGATCATGCAAGAGCGCCTTGGGTACGCGCTTTACCTGATCCAGCGTTGGTGTCTTCAGCAGATCTGGATTTACTGTGCTCATCCTTCAATCCGTTCCAGTACTAGTGGGAGTCGATTAACTACTCCATCTTTCACAATAGAAACTGCGCCATCTAAAATCTCAAGTGCTCTCTCAAAGCGAGGTGCTTCATCAGTGTGAAGGGTAAAAAGTGGTGACCCTTCTTCGATGTAATCTCCAGGCTTTGCATGCATCTCTATGCCTGCACCTGCTTGAACTTGTTCTCCTTGCTTGGAGCGCCCAGCTCCCAATCTCCATGAGGAGACTCCCACCTTCATGGCATCCATTGTGGTGATAGTTCCGCTATTAGCAGCCTTCACTACATGTTGCTCTCGCGCAACAGGAAGGGTTGCATCAGGATCTCCGCCCTGTGCGGCCACCATACGGCGCCAATGATCCATAGCGCTGCCGTCTTTAAGAGCATCTGCAGGATCCTTGCCCACAATTCCTGCGGCATCAATCATCTCGCGTGCAAGCAAAATCGTAAGTTCAACAACATCCGATGGGCCACCACCTGCGAGAACTTCAACAGATTCACGAACTTCCAAAGCATTACCTACAGTCAGACCCAGTGGAACATCCATAGCGGTGACAAGTGCACGCATCTTGACGCCAGCATCGACGCCAAGCTGCACCATGGTGCGAGCAAGTTCAGATGCCTTGGCGGGATCTGACATAAATGCACCAGAACCCGTCTTCACATCAAGCACCAGAGCTGATGTGCCTTCTGCAATCTTCTTACTCATAATTGATGAGGCAATAAGAGGAATGGCTTCAACAGTTGCTGTCACATCTCGCAGTGCGTATAACTTCTTATCAGCTGGAGCAAGCCCTGCACCCGCAGCACAAATAACTGCACCTGTATCTTTGAGAACTTGCAACATCTCTTCATTAGACAGTGATGCTCTCCACCCTGGAATCGATTCCATTTTGTCGAGAGTTCCACCAGTGTGACCAAGTCCACGACCTGAAAGTTGAGGAACAGCGCCACCGCAAGCCGCAACAAGTGGTGCAAGAGGGAGTGTGATCTTGTCACCCACTCCTCCAGTGGAGTGCTTATCCGCAGTCTTTCGATCGAGTGCTGACCAATTCATGCGCTCACCGCTATTGATCATCGCATTAGTCCAACGAGAAATTTCGCGAGAGTTCATTCCGTTGAGAAGAATTGCCATCAATAGAGCTGACATCTGCTCGTCTGCTACAACACCACGGGTGTATGCATCAACAACCCAATCAATCTGAGGATCTGTTAACTCATTTCTATCGCGTTTGGCAGAGATAATTTCAACGGCTGCAAATGGCTCAATCATGAGAGACGGTTCTCGATTTCTTCAGGACCAAATGCCCAAGGCAACAATTCAGATAGTGTCTTCACGCCCTCATCTGTCATTAACTGCAATCGAGAGCCACCATGCTCCTGAAGCAGTTGTCGGCATCGACCACACGGCATCAGTGGATTTCCTGAGATATCTACACAAGCGAATGCGACGAGTCGGCCGCCGCCAGTTGCAATCAGAGATGAGACAAGTCCGCATTCAGCGCAGAGAGTTAGGCCATAACTGGCATTTTCAACATTACACCCTGTCACTATGCGGCCATCATCTACGAGAGCAGCAACACCTACTGGAAACTTTGAATACGGCACATAAGCCTTCTTCATCGCATCCAGCGCTTCGTTGCGCAGGAGTTGCCAGTCAATCTGCATTAGTGAGATCCGCCTCCACGCTTATAGGCAACGCCATCTGCTGCTGGCGCTCGAACTCGACCAACAAAGCCAGAGACGGCAATGATGGTTGCGATATATGGAGCCATCAACATAAATTCAGATGGGATAGGTGTGCCCGTAATTGTGAGCAAGCCTTGCAAGTTATCTGCAAAACCAAAGATGAGCGCAGCTGCAACCGCACCTAGTGGACTCCAGCGACCAAAGATAAGAGCAGCAAGGGCAATAAAGCCTTTACCAGCAGTCATCTCTTTACTAAAGGATCCGACAGCTCCCAATGTGAAGAATGCTCCGCCAAGACCTGCGACAGCTCCTGCAATCAACACATTCTTAAAGCGAATCTTGTTGACATCAATTCCTACTGACTCAGCAGCGGTTGGATGCTCACCCACGGCGCGAGTGCGAAGTCCCCACTTTGTCTTAAAGAGCGAAATGTGAATTATTGTCACAACCACATACATCAGATAAACGATGATGCTCTGACTAAAGAAGATTGGACCGATCAGAGGAATCTTTGAAAGAAGTGGAATTTCAATTGGAGTAAATGCTGTTGCTGCATTCCATGTGTCCTGGTATGGAATCAGTAACTTCTTATAGAGGAAGTTGGTCAATCCAATGACAAGAACATTGAGCACAAAGCCAAGAACTACTTGATCGATTCCATACTTGATAGCAAAGACTGCCAACAAGAGAGAAATCAAAGCGCCTGCTATGGGAGCAAAGAGCAAACCGAGCCAATTGCTATGAAGAAGTGAAGCCAGGACTCCAGAGACAAATGCTCCAGCTAGAAGCTGACCCTCAATAGCAATGTTGATAACTCCAGAGCGCTCAGAGAGCACTCCCGCCATTGCACCAAAGATCAGTGGCACTGAGAGAAGTAGTCCGCCTTGCAGAAGGCCAGTAAATGGAATGAACTTTCCAGCTGCTGCCCAGCAGAGAAATGACATGAGGAATGAGACACCGAAGATTGAGCTTGCAAAACGAATTGTCTTACGAGCCCTAAATTGCAGGGCTGCAAGTACTACTGAGGCAAGTGCGATTGCTGCAAAGATGAGGGAACCAGTCTTGGAATTGATAATCCATTCTTTGATTAACACCCATTCATTGCCTAGTACAAAGCTATATGTAACGGGCTGTCCTTCTTTAGGCATAAGCGCAAAGAGAGCTAAAGCAAATAAACCTAAGACACCCATAGTGATGATGCCTCGGCGGCGACGGCGCTCAGGTGCAGACAAAGAGCGAATCTCAGTTGTAGACATCAGCCATTCCATCCCTTCGATGCAACAGTTTGACCCGCATCAACGCTCTTTAATCTGAAGATTGCCTTAATCAAGGCAGGCGCTGCAATAAACAAGACCACTAATGCTTGGATCACAAGCACAAGATCGAGAGGTGTTTCTGTGCTTGCCTGCATTGTTAATCCACCTGCACGAAGGGCACCAAAGAGGAGAGCAGCAAAGACAGTTCCGATTGGTGTTGCTCGACCCAAGAGGGCAACAGTGATTGCATCAAAGCCAAAACTTCCACCAACGCCCGCTGTCATTGCAGGTTCTGATCCGAGAATCTGAACTGCGCCAGCTAATCCTGAGAGCGCACCAGCGATAAACATGACTGTTGTCGTTGTGCGACCAACAGAAATACCTGCAGTGCGAGATGCAGCTGCATTGGCACCTACTGCACGGAACCTAAATCCCCAAGTACTTCTCTGCAGAAGCCACCAGACACCTGCTGCCACGAGAAGCGCGATGATGAATCCAAGGTTTGCGCGTAGTTCGCTTCCAAATAAGTGTGGCAATCTCGCCGTTGTCTTCACTTCAGGAGCCAACGGATCCTGACGACCAGGGCGAAGGAATGCAGTTGTGCTAAGCAACCAGAGAAGGAAGTACCCAGCAACATAGTTGAGCATGATGGTGACAATAACTTCGTGGGCTCCTGTGCGGGCTTTTAGTAACCCAACTACACCACCATAAATACCTGCGAAAAGCATTGCTGCAGCAATGGCTGCGATAGCGTGGATGACAACGGGCATCTCAAATGTGAAGCCCACCCAGCTTGCTCCGATTGCTCCTGCAATAAATTGTCCTTGAGCTCCGATATTGAAAAGACCAGCACGGAATGCAAGAGCCACAGAAAGGCCAGTCAAAATAAGTGGTGAGGCGGCAACGAGAGTTTCGGAAAGCGGGTAGAAACCTTGAATAAAACTTTTCTCCGCCAGAGACGGATCAAAAATCGATCCGCGGAAGAGTGCCCAGTAAGCGCCTCCTGCAGTTGAAAACGCCTTCGCAATCATTGATAGCGGTTTACCCTTAAGAGCCAGGACCTGTGAATCTGAAAAAGCAACTAAGAGACCGCTGACGAAGAGGGCCATGGAGAAAGCTAAGACTGGAAGCGTGAGTTTCTTCAACAGATTCTTCATCGTTTCACTCCTGCCATCAATAGACCCAATTCTTCACGAGATGTATCGGCTGGAACGATTGCGATAAATTCACCGCGATACATCACAGCAATGCGATCTGCCAATGCGACAACTTCATCTAGTTCGGTACTAAAGAGAAGTACTCCCCTGCCTGAATCTCGTTCAGCAATGATGCGCTCATGCACAAATTCAATAGACCCAACATCCAATCCGCGGGTTGGTTGTGAAGCAACAACTAGTTTTACTGGTCGAGATAGTTCTCGTGCAAGTACAACCTTCTGCTTATTGCCGCCTGAAAGTGATGATGCGGCATCTTTTGCGGACTGAGCACGGATATCAAATTCAGTCACTCTCTTCGATGCATTCTCTGCAACCACACTCTGAGAGATGACAGGACCATTTGCAAATGGTGGAAGATCATGAAGATCGAGGATGAGGTTCTCTTCAATGCTAAATGAAGAAATCAGACCATCTTCTTCTCTGGATTCTGGAATAAAAGCTATTCCTGAGTGCAGTGCTTCGCGGACGGTAGAGCGTGTGATGTCCACTCCTGCAAGAGTGATCTTTCCATCTACATGTTCTTGAAGACCAACCATTGCCTCGGCGAGTTCTGATTGGCCATTTCCCTGAACTCCCGCAACCGCCAGAACTTCTCCAGCACGAAGCTCAAAGGAAACTCCCTTTACGAGAGCGCGTCCTGTGTGGTCATGGATATTGAGTTGATCAACTGTCAGAAGAACTTCGCCTAATTGAGGTGCTGCCTTATCGACATCTAGAGAGACAGGTCGTCCCACCATCAAAGAGGCAAGTTCTTCTTGACTAGCTGTGGGTGAGGCAGTGCCCACTACTTTGCCACGGCGAATAATCGTAATTTTGTCAGCAGCTTCTCTCACTTCACGAAGCTTGTGGGTAATGAAGACAATTGCAGCTCCCTTATCGCGCAACTTCTTCATATTCTTCAACAACTCATCAGTCTCCTGAGGAGTGAGAACTGCTGTTGGCTCATCCAGAATGAGAACTTTCGCATCATAAATAAGAGCTCTAATGATTTCCACACGCTGTTGAATTCCAACCGGCAGATCCTCAACCAGAGCATCTGGATCAACATCGAAATTAAATTCAGCAGAAACTCGTGCAATCTCCTTGCGAGCTGTCTCCAAGTCCAAAAAACCTGGACCTTTCACTTGCTCATGACCCAGAACAATATTTTCAGCCACTGTAAAGACGGGAATCAACATAAAGTGCTGATGCACCATTCCAATACCTGCAGCTAGTGCATCAAGAGGAGAATTGATGTTGATGACTTTTCCATCAACTGAGATCGAACCTTCATCAGGTGACAAAAGTCCATACACAATATTCATCAGCGTTGACTTGCCTGCACCATTCTCACCAAGAATGGCATGAATTTCTCCTGCTTCGACTTTAAGGTCGATGGAGTCATTAGCTGTTAGTGCACCAAAGCGCTTTGTGATGCCGCGCAATTCAAGGGACATGTGCGCAAATCTACTCGCAAATGGAGCTTTATACAAAGCAAAACGGAGCTAGCGAATCCGCTAGCTCCGTTTTGAGGATGAGGTTCTAGTTAATTACTTAACTGAAACCTTTCCGTTTGCAATAGATGTTCCGAGCTTTGTTACCTCATTGCGAAGTGCTGTTGGCACCATGCGGATAAGGTCGTGGTAAGGAGCAAGCTTTGTTCCACCATTCTTGAGGTTACCGTTGTAAC
>CALEZA010000042.1 GCA_937927965.1 uncultured Candidatus Planktophila sp. | reverse complement strand
GGAAGTTGCCTTAACTCCATCAAGATTAACTTCTTGAACTCGCGCTACGGCATCAAGAATCATTCCGAATTGTGAAGATAACTCGACGAGCTCGCTTTCAGTCATCTCAATTCGTGCCAGCGCTGCCAGTTTTGCGACTTCATCGCCAGAGAGTGTGCTCATGTGGGCAGTCTATAAAAAGGCTGCGCTAGATGCGAATCTGCCCATCGCCTGTGACAATCCAGGTGGCAGTTGTCATAGCTTCCAAGCCCATAGGACCTCTGGCATGGAGCTTTTGGTTAGAGATTCCAATCTCAGCGCCAAATCCCATCTGCTCACCGTCTGTAAATCGAGTAGATGCATTGACCATCACTGCAGCGCAATCTGCAAGAGCAATAAAGCGATCTGCACTTGCCTTGTTTTCAGTGACGATAGCTTCAGTGTGGTTGGTGCCATATCGAGCGATGTGATCTGCTGCTGCATCAACGGAATCAACCACTGCAACATTCATTTCAAGAATTCCGTATTCGGTGCACCAATTCTCCTCAGTTGCCAACTCTGACTTAACTCCGAACTTCTCTGCAACTTTCTGCACAGTTGCATCCCCATGGAGTGCAACACCAGCGTCGCTCAGGGCCTTAAGAGCTAGCGGGAGAAAGGTAGGTGCAATTGCTTTATGAACCAGCAGCGTCTCTGCAGCATTACACACAGATGGCCTATGGGTTTTTGAATTAAGAACAATTGGAAGTGCTTTATTGATATCGGCAAATTCATCCACAAAGACATGACAGACGCCAGCACCTGTTTCAATAGTCGGCACAGTGGCCTCATCAACAACCATTCGGATGAGAGTTGCACTTCCTCGTGGAATAACAAGATCGACTTTTCCGCGAGCAGTCAAGAGGGCCTTTACCGTCGACCTATCATCGGATGGAACAAGCTGAATGACCTCAGGATTAATGGAAGTTGTGGCAAGAGCATCCTTCATTACATTGACCAGAATCTCATTGCTATTTCGAGCAGATGATGAACCGCGTAAGAGAGCTGCATTTCCAGACATCAAGAGAATCACAGCAGCATCGACCGTCACATTTGGACGAGCTTCATAGACCATTCCAATGACCCCGAAAGGAACAGATATCTGGCGAAGGTGCAAGCCATTAGGAAGTGTTGATTCCTTCAGAGTGCGCCCTAGCGGATCTGCAAGTGCTGCAACCTGACGCGCTCCATCTGCCATCGCCTCAATTCTGGATTGAGTAAGGAGAAGGCGATCTTGCATCTGTGGATGCATATCCTCTGAGCGAGCATGAGACATATCAATTTCATTTGCAGCAAGGATTTCACTTGAGCGAGCAAGAAGTGATTGAGCGATTGCCTCAAGCGCTGCTTTGCGTTCTGCTCCACTTGCAGTTGAAAGTGAGCGGGCAGCAGCTCGGGCAGATGACGCTAGTTCCGCGACAAGGGCTACTGAATCCATGGTTAAAGCATATATGGCTGAAAGAAAATCAAGCGCAGGAATTATTTTGTCGTATTGCAGTTGGAGAGCAAGCGGAAAAGGCTGTTTTTATTAAAGTAAGACTAAATCGTCACGGTGTACGAGTTCACGCTCATATTCAGCACCAAGCGTGGAGGCTAACTCTTTTGTAGAGCGACCAAGCAGCTGTGGGATCTCTTCTGAATCAAAGGCAACAAGTCCGCGAGCAATCACTCTGCCATCAATGGAAGCGAGTTCAACGGTGTCACCTGCAACAAATGAACCTTCCACTGCAGTCACACCTGCAGGAAGAAGTGAGACTCCTCTTTCAAGAATTGCAGTGACTGCGCCGTTATCGAGAATGAGGCGACCGCGAGGAGTAGAAGCATGCGCAAGCCAGAGAAGTCGTGAATTACTTCTTGAGGATTGGGCATGAAATAAAGTTCCGAAATCTCCACCATTGAGAGCATCACCTGACTGCGCGAGAGAAGTCAATAGCATCGGAGTTCCTGCTGAAGTCGCGATCCGTGCAGCTTCAATCTTAGTGACCATTCCCCCGCTACCAACTCCGGCTGAACCTGCGCCACCAACTTCAACAGATTCAATTTCATCAAAAGATAAAACTTCACGGATTGCCTTCGCTCCTGCTTGAGAAGGATGTGCATCATAGAGAGCATCAACATCGGAAATCAGCACCAGAAGGTCTGCCTGAACGAGAAGTGCGACAAGTGCAGCAAGTCGGTCGTTATCTCCAAAGCGAATTTCAGCTGTTCCAACGGAGTCATTTTCATTGATGATTGGAACAACTCCAAGGCTGAGAAGGCGTGAGAGAGTCTGTTGAGCTGTGTTGTAGTGGGAGCGTCGCACAACATCATCGGTGGTGAGTAAGACCTGTGATGAGACGATGGAATGAGTAGAGAAGAGCTCGTTGTATTTAGCGATGAGCAGACCCTGCCCAACCGATGCAGCTGCCTGTTGGGTAGGAAGATCTTTAGGGCGTGATGTGAGTTTGAGTGGTGCAAGTCCTGCAGCAATAGCACCTGAAGATACGATTAATACTTCAGCACCCCGAGCGCGAAGAGTTGTTGCCAACTCGACGATCTTTCCGACTGCAGCGCTATCAAGAGCTGAACCAGCAGCACCTGTGAGCGAAGATGAACCGACCTTAAGGACGATTCGCTTGGCAGAGGTAATTGCCGTGCGGTTCATTACTCTTCCTCGCTCTCTTTCTCAGTAGGTGTTTCAACGCGTGGCGTATGTGGATCTGCAACTTTATATTCCCATTGATCTGCAATTTCTTCCTCTGACAAAACATCTTCAACGCGCTCTGGCGCATTCCATGTTCCCTCAAGGCGTGAGTCTTCACCACGGCGATGCAAGAAGCCAGCAAGTTGCTCTGCTCCTGCCTCAATGGTTGGCTCCCAATCAAAGACAACTTCATTGATACCTGAACCAATGCGTACTTCAGATCCTGCAACAGCTCCTGCCTTATAGAGCGCCTTCTCAACTCCGAGCTGAGCTAGACGAT
>CALEZA010000041.1 GCA_937927965.1 uncultured Candidatus Planktophila sp. | reverse complement strand
CGGAGCCGAACACAAAGACATCGCCGGGCTGAAAGCTCAGGGTCGAGAAGAAGGACGACCCATGGGTGGTGAAGGCAAACATGCGCGCGGGATCCGGTTGTGTGCTGTCGATGAAGCTGGGCCAATCTTGATGGACTTTCATGTTGGCGTACTCGTGATAATCGAGTCCCGCACGCCGCATGCGCGCGTCTTCGAGCGGAAACCCCAGTGGCTCGACCAGATGCAGCTGTGCGCCGGTGTTGGCGCACAGCCGAATGACGTTGCCGGTGTTTGGCGGAATTTCCGGCTCTACCAGTACTACATGAAACATGAGGGCTCCCGACCGAGCAATCAATGAAATTAATGAATTAAATCCCTCTAGTGAAGATGAGGATAATTTATTAAAGAAAAAAATTTCTCTAACAAATATAGAAAAAAAAGTCGATGTCATAAAAAAATTATTAACTTTGATCTAGCGATTTTGTGCAGAGTTCAAAGCAGATATTGCCGCTTCTAATCTCGCTCTTGCCTTATCCATCGCTGCACCATCTAATCTCTTTTGAGCTGCGATGTAATCCTTGTAGGCAGATTGCAGCGAGGCAATAGCAGATTTAATTGCTTGGCTAGTTGCACCGCTACCAGTTGTACCTGGATTGATATTTGGAATGTTATTTCCACTTCCACTGCCCGAGTTTCCACCGAATACCTGATCGAGTGCACCCTTAAGTGAGCTATCAAATCCAATGACATCACCGAATGAGACAAGCACCTTCTGCAGAAGTGGATATGCCGCTGTGTTAGAAGTTGCCTTCACATAAACAGGTTGCACATAGAGAAGTCCTCCACCTACTGGCAATGTGAGGAGATTTCCAAGTACTACATCAGATCCACCTTGACGCAAAAGTGAAAGTGCATTTGCAACTTCTGGCTTTGCTTCAAAGTTCGATGCAATCTGTGATGGACCTGCAATGTTAGTGCTTCGTGGAAGCTGAAGGACCGTGATCTTTCCGTAATCAGGTCCTGGCTTTGAATTCACGACAGCAAATGCCGAGAGATTCTCTCGACTTCCTCGTGGAACAAACGGAGTTGTTAATGAGAAGGCTGGAGTCTTCTCATTAGGAAGCTTGAGTGTGAGGTAGTAAGGAGGTTGTGCACTTGCATTTGCTCCAAATGTTGATGGGTCGCGTGGAACGCGCCAGAAGTCCTGACCACCGTAGAAAGCTGAAGCTGTCTTCACATGGTAAGAACTCAAGATGTCACGCTGGACTCGGAAGAGGTCTTCTGGATAGCGAAGGTGCTCCATCAAGCTAGCTGAAATCTTGCTCTTTGCCTGGACAGTCTTTGGGAATGCTTTCATCCAAGTCTTAAGAACTGGGTCCTTTTCATCCCACTGATAGAGCGAAACTGTGCCGTTATATGCGTCAACAGTGGCTTTTACAGAGTTGCGGATGTAATTGACCTTCTGATTTCCTTGAGCAGTCACTGATGCTGAATTTTGAGTCAGTGCATCCACAGTGGAATCTGCAAGAGATGTTGCTTGCGCATATGGGTAACCTGCGCTTGTGGTGTATCCATCAATAATCCAAAGAATCTTTCCATCGATAATTGCAGGATATGGATCTCCATCAAGAGTCAACCACGGTGCAACCTTTGCAACTCGCTCACGAGGTGAACGGTTGTAAAGAATCTTTGAATCCTTATTGATCAGATTTGAAAGAAGGATGCGTTGTTCGCGATATTGAGCGGCGAATACAAGCTTATTAAAGAGGCTTCCTACTGGCACGCCACCTGAGCCCGAGTAGGTCACATTCTTCTGACCGCTAGCTGATGAGTCATCTGGGTAATCGAACTCGACAGGTGTATTGCTCTTTGATCCACCAATAATGGAGTACTCAGGTGAGTTCTCACCAAAGTAAATGCGAGGTTCAAAGTCACCAAGCCCCTTTGTTGGTGGAAGATCTCCAACAAGGAAGTTTGGCTTTCCATCTGCATCAACTGCATTTCCATACGCAGCTACGAATCCAAATCCGTGTGTGTAGACAAGGTGATCGTTAATCCAGTTACGGCTTGGATTTCCTTCAATGTTGAGTTCACGAAGTGCAACAACAGCATCCCGAGTGACGCCATTGACTGTGTATCGATCTACATCGAGTGATTCTGTGAATGTGTAATACGGCTTAATTTGCTGAAGCTGACGGAATGTAGAGGACAAGACATTCGGATCCATCAAACGGATGTTGTTGATAGTCGAAGCATCTGCCGCCAACTGACCAGAGGTTGTGGTCAAAGTTGCGTTGTAATCTTGAACATCCACATTTTCTAGTGCGAACGATGCTCGTGTAGCATCGATATTTCGCTGAATATAAGGCGCTTCTTTTGAAGACTCTGAAGGCTTTACCTGGAACTGCTGTACTGCAGCTGGATAAACGCCTGCAATCAAGATCGATGAAACAACCATGAGGGCAGTTCCTGCTGCTGGAAGTAACCATGAGCGACGAACTACATTAGCAAAGAAGAGAAGCGCACAGAGCACAGCTATTCCAGTAAGGATCGCCTTAGCAGGAAGTGTTGCATTCACATCTGTGTATGTCAGACCCGTGAAGAGTTTGTTGGTCTTCAGAGATAGTGCGTAGCGATCTACCCAATATGCGGCTGCCTTCACAAGAACAATTAGTCCAAAGAGGATTGAGAGTTGGACTCGAGCTGCAACAGTTGTTCGCTCACTTGGAGCCTGAGGACGAATTCCTCCATACATGTAGTGGACAAATGCTGAAGCAAGCGCCGCAATGATGAGAGCGGAGATAATCCAACTCAAAGCAGCCTGAATAAGAGGTAATTTAAAGACAAAGAATGAGATGTCGAGATTAAATTGTGGATCTTTGACTCCAAATGATGTTGAGTTTCTGAAGAGTAGATACTCCTGCCAGAAAAGAGTTCCTGAGCTTCCTGCAAAGTATGTGATTGCAGCAATGAGTGCAAGGAATACCCAACGAAGCACTGGCTCTATTTGAGCACGCAGTCTTTCGACGCCATTGAGTTCGATTGAAGTTGGAACATAGAAAGGGCGGCGCTTATATGCAAGAAAAACATTGAGCGAGATGATTGCTGAAGTTGTTAAACCAATTAATACGAATAGTTCAACCTTAGTTGTGAGAACTTTGCTCCAGACGCTGGTGAAATCAACAGATTTAAACCAGAGCCAATCAATGTAGAAGCCACTAAAGGTTGTGAAGAGACCTCCAGCCACCACGAGGGCAGCTGCAGTAATTGCAAGGGGGGTGCGATTTCTATTCATGGCCCTAAAGTAGTTCAAGAGCGGCGTTGAGGCGAAACTAAAGGTTCTGGCAGCCAATCACAGGGCTTGAAGGGGACTTTTGAGGGGTTAAAAGCAGGTATCCGATCGCCTCATGAAGGGTTTGAACTGCAATCACCTTAATTCCCTCAATCTTTTCGGGGAGCTCCCCACAGTTTTCTTGAGAAATAAAGAGAAGGGAAGCTCCAGCTTTTTGCGCTCCCAGAATTTTTTCAGCCACACCTCCAATAGGACCAACAACTCCATCACTTGTGATTGTTCCAGTGCCAGCAATCTTTCGACCTTTAAGAATGTCTTGCTGAGTCAACATTTCAGTAATTCCAATTGCAAAGATTAAACCTCCGCTTGGACCACCTGTGTTCTTGAGCTTGACCGAGATGGCATCAGGATCAATGAGGTCGACTCGATTATCTGGAAAGAGTTTCTTGATCTCTTTAAGAGATGCCAAAAGCGCTTCACTCTGTGAATCCTCCATGGATTCGGTGCCAGATTTCTCCTCTTCCTTATTGGTTGTGCCATCTTCATACATCACAGATCGTGGCATCACCGCGCACTCTCCCCAGACCCAACAACCAAGAATCTCTGCACCCAAAACCTTTGTTTCAGGGTTTGTCACCATGATGGTCAGGAGATAGAGCTGACCATCAGTTGGATAGGTTGTGGCGCCTTTAAGTGTGAGAGTCTTTGGAAAGAGAGCGGTTGGCTCACCAGGTGTAATTAATACAAAATTCATGGGGGCAAGAAGTGCGAGAGCAAGTATTGCCAGGAAGAGGGAGCGTCCTAACCACGGAGTACGAGAGAAGCGAAGGTTATTTCTTCTCGTCGCCATCACGGAATGAATTCTGAAATCGTTCGAACTGATTGACCGACCGTGATGTGCCCTTCTCAAATTTGCTCTTATATCGAGAGATCCAAAGGATGTATCCGATTGCACCGAGCACCCCTGCCAAGGGAACAAGCCACCAAATAAGGGCTGTAAAGGCTGAGGATGAAGCCAGTTCAGTCGAATATCGAGCTGAAGTCAGAAGGAAGTGGCCTGTATCCATAGAATTAGATTAGTCCCTGGCTGGGCAATATGCTCATCCGAGAGTTAGATATAACGGGAATTTTCTTATGAAGATTCCTGTTGCAATAGACCTAAGGATAATTCGACACATCTAGCACGAGATCGGAAGCGACAATGAGCCCATTTGGTTTCACTCCAGATGACGGACAAGGCGATGAAGAGACCAACCGCGAACATCTTGAAGCGATGATGCGCCAAATGCAGGAGCAGATTCAACAACAGTTCCAACAATTAGGTATCGGTGGATTTGGAATTCCTGGATTTGCAGGAGCGCCAAGTGAGACTCTTCCACTTGCAACGGTGCGTGATACAGCAAAGAAGTTCACTTCAACACAGGGGTCACAACCCCTTGGCACAAAAGATGTGACAGCTATTAACAACGCCTGCGAGATTGCAGATATCTGGCTCAATGAAGCAACCGTCTTTCCTGCAAACTCATCAACTGCGCCTCGTGCTACAAGTCGCCTTGATTGGGTTGATACAACAATTAAAGGTTGGCACACCACTATGGAGCCACTCGCAGCAGGTCTGACCTCTGCAATCTCCCGCCTACTTGATGAGGCAACGAGCGGAGATCCTTCCAACCAGCCTCCCATTCCTATAGAGGCTATTGCTGGCCTTTTACGCTCATTTATTGGCACCATGATTGCTACTCAGCTTGGACAGGCGGTGGGAGCAATCTCCACAACTTCAATTGGCGCCCATGATGCAGACCTTCCAATCCTTGAGCCTGCATACCCTCTATTAATCGCTGAAAATATTGAAGCATGGGGTGCAGATACCGAGATTGCTAAGAGCGAGATCTATCTATTCCATGCATTGCGAGAAGGTGCAATAGCACGCCTCTTTGAACATAATCCTTGGATTGTTTCCTATATCCGCAGTGCAATTGTTGAATATGGTGCTGGAATTCGAATCGATATTGATGCAATTCAGCGTCAAGCAGAGGAAGCGATGAGTCAGGTGGAGCAATCATTTACTCTCGCACTTGATGCAGGAATTTTCACACCTGAAGAAACACCTTCGCAGAAAGCTGCACTCTCTAAATTAGAAACTGTTCTCGCTCTCGTTGATGGATGGGCAGATGAAGTTGCAACTGTTGCAGCTGGAGATCGCCTTCCATCAATTACCGCTCTCCGCGAACTTCAACGACGCACTCGTGCAACAAGTGCCCCAGCACAACAACTCTTCAAAACAATGTTGGGACTTGAAGTCTCTCCAAAATTGACTCGAGAAGCGAGCGCGTTCTGGTCACGAGTGAGAGAGCTACGAGATATTGCAGGTCGCGATCAACTCTGGAGTGGCATCTTGCCTACTGCGACAGAACTACTTGCACCCGATCTCTTCTTGGCATCGACAGAGATTCCAGATGATCTCTCTGGCCTTCTCTAAGGTGAGTTGATTTAAAGCTTTTGCTGCCTTGAGATAGAAAAGCGAAGTCCCCGGGCGCACATTTCGAGATCTGCCTTCCCCTTGCAGATATCGAACGGTTATCCGAGGACTTCGTATGCGCAAAGTACGCAGAAATGACCGTGTGTGCAACTAGCAACGAGCCTTTTCGCCAATAGAGTTGCCCAAGGGAGGAGGAAATATGTCTGATGATTTTGATGAGATGACCCTGCCAGGAATTTCAGAGGGTGAGATTATTGTCATCCGCTCCCCCCGTCGAAAAAAATCTAGCTCTGCCTATCGCCAAGGTGGGCGAATTGTGATTTCCATCCCTGCCAGAATGACTAAAGCTGAAGAAGCCCAGGTGGTTCCAGAGCTGATCTCCATCATTCGCAATCGTGAAGCGGCTAAAACGCCCTCTGAGGAGTCATTGGCAGAGCGGATTGATCAACTTCTAAGCGATTTAGCCCCTGAAATCATTGAGCGCCCCTCCAGCATCTCCTGGAAGCCAATGCGTGAGCGTTGGGGCTCTTGCACCACCCTCGATCGCACGATCCGCATCTCAGATAGGCTCAAACTCGCCCCTGACTATGCTCTGGATTATGTCCTCTTCCATGAGGCAATCCATCTGCGCTGGGCAGACCATGGCCAGGAGTTCACTGAGATTCTCGCTCGATATGAGGCCTCTGAGCAGGCTAGCGCCTACCTGGATGGGTATGAAGCGGCTGAGAGAGCCCTGGCTGACCCTGTTGAGCTCAAATCCCTCAGGAAGCCAGGTTCTAGGGGCTAAAACTCGCATGCGTAAATACGCTCAATCTCCACCGATTTGAGCGTGGGTGAGAGTATGGTTTTAACTAATACGCGTGGCCGCCAAACACGGTTACGCCGATTGGAGGCAATCATGACAGCAGAGACATACAAGGGTGACGCTTACTGCGTTAAGTGCAAGGAGAAGCGTGACTTCGAGGGAACTGTAAAGGTCTCAGATTCAGGTCGCCGCATGGCACAGGGTATCTGCCCAGTGTGCGGAACCAAGGTCAACCGTATTCTCGGTAAGGCACAGTAGTAATAGTCCAATAAGTAGTTGAACCCCTCGCAGATGCGAGGGGTTCTTCTTTTACTACCGACAATAATTTCTGCACGAGTGGTGGCGCTTCTCACACTAGAGCTTGAGTTGGAGAAAGCTATGCAGCAATCTCCTGTCGTGATGGGCGACCTGGGCGACGCTTGCGAGCGATCACCACTCCATCTTCAATGAGCTCGCCGCCCCACACACCGCAAGGCTCTTGTCGAGATTGCGCCCCCTCAAGGCATGCAGCCTTCATTGGGCAGCCAGCGCAGAGAGACTTTGCAAGTGAGATCTCTAAATCTGATTCGGCAAAGAAGAGATCAGGATCTGCGTTATGGCAAGGGAGCGTGAAGGCCTTCTCGCTATCGGATGTATAAGTCACATCGCCAAGTCCGATTCGCTCGCCTGTCTCTGCCCAACCTGCTACCTGTAGTTCGCTGTAGAGAACTGTCATGGTTCTCACCTTCTTTCTCTTCTTTTCCTAGTTTTCTTTCAATTACTTTGATTTGGTTTCTTTTGGTTTGTATTGATTTGTAGGGGAAATAAAAAGGACCTCTGAATCCGAAAGTGGATTCGAGGCCCTTGTGGGTTCGTATTCGTTTAACCGAATAGAGCTCCTGTGGCCTCATCCGCTGCATAAAAGTTGGCGTAGAACGCTGACTTTGATGTTGCGGGCCAATATGTTCGCTTATGTGCGTTATTGGCTGAGGTTGTGTGAGCATGTGAAAGTGCAGCAGCGCGTGATACGCCTGCTGTTACAAGTGCGATTGTCTGTGACATCACGCCTGACCTTTCACGAATATTCACTCCGCTATGAAGTGAGGTGTAAGAGTAAAGCCTTGATGAGGTTACTCGCAAGGTAATTTATTTCCTCACGCAGGGCTGAGCTTGAAATTACGCTAAAAGGCCCGATTCACGCAGGAATCGTGATGGATCTTGGCGGTAAGAGATATGTAGATCGGCCTTGGCACGGGTCATTCCTACATAGAACAAGCGTCGCTCCTCAGCAATCACAGCATCTGTCAGAGTAGATCCAGCCCCTAATGGAAGTACTCCCTCGCTGGCTCCAATCAGAAATACCCGCTCCCATTCAAGGCCCTTGGCAGCATGAAGTGTGGCAAGTGTGACAACAGGCATTGTTGGTGGGTTGTTCTGCTGCACACGGTCTTCCACCTCACGCAGATATCCGCGGAGTGATCGTGGAGAAAATTGTGGATCGCTATCTAGCTCTCTTCCTAAATGAAGAAGTGCTGCTATTCCGTCGATTGATTCACCGGTCAGATAAGGCTGAGCAATAGTGCGAAGCTCATCAATCCAAGCTGCCCCTTCAACTGGAATTACAGAAGCTTGGCGCACTTGCTTGAGAAATTCACGAACATCGGTGCGATCAAAAAATCTTTCTGTATTTCGCACTTGATATGGAATGTCTTGTCGATTCATCTCTCGCTCCATGGCCGTTAATTGGCTATTGGTGCGAGCAAGGACTGCAATCTCTTGCGGTTGAGTGCCTGAGGTGAGTAGGGCTGTAATGTCTGAAAGCACTCCTGCAATTTCTGAACTCTCATCTTTAAAACCTTGCACGAGGGGCTTACTTCCATGGCTATTAAATGCCGTGAGCTCTTGACCCATAGCGCCACTGCGCAAGAGTGAATTGGCAGCAAAAGTAATTTCTGGTGTCGAGCGATATCCAGTACTCAGACGAATAACTTCTGCATTGGGAAAGCGCTGAGTAAATGTGTTAAGAAAAACTGGAGTTGCTCCAGCAAATGAATAGATGGTTTGTGCTGGATCTCCCACAACACAGATATCGGTTCTACTTCCTAACCAAACATTAATTAATCTCTGTTGAACAGGAGAGATATCCTGATACTCATCAATGGTGAAGTATCGATATTGATCCTGCACGCGCTCTCTGACTTCACGCTCTTCTTCCAACATTGCAGCACAAAGCAACAAGACATCTTCAAAATCGATTGCAACTTCTTGCTTTTTAATTGACTCATATGCCATATAGAGCTGAACTACTTGCTCAGGATTGACCCGCGGCTTAGTCAATCGCTTTGCAATCTCATCCAGATAATCTTCTGGAGCAACTTGTGAGACTTTCGCCCACTCAATTTCAGATGCGATATCCCTCATCATCTCTCGATTATGTGAGGAGATGGAATCACTCAGCCCAGCCCGCCGAATGGCCTCAGTGATAAATCCAGTCTTAGTGGTCATTAAATCTGGGGTGCGGCCACCAAAGACTGAGGGCCAGAAGAAGAGGAGCTGCTTCAGGGCTGCGGAGTGGACAGTACGAGCTGCCACAGTAGGAACGCCTAGGGAGCGCAGACGAGCACGCATCTCCCCTGCGGCTCTTGCAGTGAAGGTGAGGGCGAGAATTTTCTGCGGATCCATGGTCCCTATCGCTGATGCATATGCGATGCGATGGGTAATAGCTCGAGTCTTTCCAGTTCCAGCTCCTGCAATCACACAGACAGGGCCGCGAGTTGCAAGTGCAACCGCTCTTTGATCTTCATCTAGCGCTTCGAGAATTTCTTCAGGAGTTAGCGCCATGTCTCACCGCCGCGTGCGACTTCACCCAGCCATCCTTCAATCATTCTTCGTGCAACGCTGACTTTTGGAGGAAGAAGGAGAGATCCATTTTCTGCAGCTTCTTTAAGTTCTGCGCGAGAGAACCACTTAACTTCAGTTATCTCTTCGCCATCAGGGCGAGCTGCTGCTGGATTATCCGTGACAGCTTCAAATGCAATCATGATGCTTGCAGGAAATGGCCATGGCTGTGAACCCAAATAGCGAATTTCAGAGAGCTCAAGACCTGATTCTTCTCTTGCTTCACGAGCAACACAATGTTCAAAAGTTTCACCTGGTTCAAGAAAACCAGCAAATGTAGAGAAGCGCCCATCAGGCCAGACTGGTTGATGACCCAAGAGGATTCGATCTTCTCTATCTCTGATGAGAACAATGACAGCAGGATCTGTTCGTGGATGATGTTGACTTTGATCGCTCTCACAGAAGCGAGCAGCACCTGCTAAATCAATTCTGGTGTCAGCGCCACATCGTGAGCAATGTGGATGAGAGTGGTGCCAATTGTTGAGAGCAATTGCATGCATTGCAATCTCTAACTCAAGCGGTGAAAGTCCACCTGCTAATTCGCGCAAAGTTAGATAGTCCTCAACATCATCTTCAACAGCTCCAGATGCCCATGCAAAATACGGTTGATCATCAGAGCGATCAATTCCCAAGAAGTAGCGCTCTCCAACTTCACACTCAGTTGAGGTGAGATAAGTAAGTCCTTCAGTGGTGGAGCGAACCCGACCTTTACCCACTTCAATAATCCGAGCTGACTTCCAGAGGGATTCAATAACTTCAGGTTGGGAGCGGAGCTCTCCAGCGCGATCCATGAGGGAGGAAGGCATTGAAATCGCGGTCATAGGTGGAGGTTACTAGGCTTACCTCATGCGCATCACATCGTGGAATTTCCTGCATGGACAGCCCCTCCAACCAGGGGCTTCCAGCCAGCAGGTGCTCCAATCCCTTGGCTCAGATGTGATCGCGCTTCAAGAGATTGATTACCGCCTCTCTCGCTCTGGAGCAGGGGTGCAGGCGGAAGAGGTAGGGCAGGCGATCTCTGCCGCAACTTGGGGATTTGCTCCCACAATTTCTGGAACTCCTGGTGAGAAGTGGCGAAAACTCCAGAGTGATGAATTGATCGTCATCACAGATAGCAAAGATCAATCTAGCTACTACGGCCTTGCAATAGCATCAAAGATTCCAGTCAAATATTGGTTACGACTTGAACTCGGTCGCTCACTGATTGGAATGCCACTTGCGATTGCAAATGAATCAGGAAAGCTTCGCCTACTTTATGTTAAAGATGAGCCACGAGTAGCAATGGCGGCAATTTTAGAAAATGGATATGCAGTCGTAAATCTACATCTGTCTTTTGTGCCACTTGTTAATCTCTATCAACTCATGAAGGTGAGTAGATGGTGTTCCAAGTTAGAAAAACTCTATGGAGTTAAAGTAATTCTTCTGGGTGATTTCAATCTACCGTGGGGAATTCCTTCCAAACTCACATCATGGAAGCGGGCCACTCAAGCACTTTCATATCCATCATGGTCTCCGAAAATTTCCTTTGATTACATCCTTGCAAGAAACATTCAAGACATTGCGGAGATTCAGCATCCACAACAACCCATCAGCGATCATCATCCGATCACAATTGAGCTTTAACTCAAGAGCACATCAAGTTCCTCTGCGCTCAAGAGATTCTCTCTTCTGTCGGTTACTCCCGTTGGAACATAATGGAATGCACCTGTGACTGATTCAACTGGAACATCGGCAAGCTTTGCCCAAGCAATGCGATAGATGGCTAGCTGGATAGCAGAATCCTCATCAAGGACACGAGAGCCTGTCTTCCAATCCACCACTTCATATCCCGACTCTGTCTTATAAACCGCGTCAATACGCCCTCTCACGAGCACTCCAGCAATGACCGTTTCAAATGGAACTTCCACCTTATGAACCTCTAATGAAGCCCACTCTGATGCAAGCCACTTAGTTTTGAGTTCTTCCAAAGTGCGATCATCTTCAATAGGCGCTAAATCTTGGAACTCATCATCGCTGAAGATAGTTCCGCCTTTCAGATGGTGTTCAATCCAGAGGTGGAAAGCAGTGCCCCGTGATGAGTATTCATCTCGCGCTCGTGGCATCGGCCTTCTGATGCTTCTAGCAAAATCAGTTGGGTTCTTCTTCATCGCAATGATTGAGGAGGGAGACATGCGAACTGGGCGAGGAATTTCCAGAACACTGATGTGAGACTCTTTCGCTTCAGCGATAATGGCGCGAGCATCACTAATCCAAGATTGATATTCAGGAGTGTCAACATCGAGCGGATAGGCAGCAGCGTTCTTGACCAACTCCACTGAAGCATCAAATTGTGCTCGAGCTGCTCCCAAAGGATCTACTGGCCATTGCGCTGTGACCACATCAAACTCTCGAGGATTTCGATCATCTTTTCCAGGTGCATCTAAATCTTCCATCACTCGACCTTGGGTCAGCGCAATTTCTCGCACCTTCATATAGAGAGAAGATGGCTTCAATGGCTTCACACCATTTGCATAGTAGGAAGCACTGCAGAAGAGATGTTTCTTAGCACGAGTGATTGCAACATAACCAAGGCGAATCTCTTCACCTCTTCTATATTTCACACACTCTTTGCCGTAATCCTTAATAATCTCGGCAGCTTCTTTACTTGTCTTGCAATCACCTAAAGTAAATTGTGGGACCGCTTCTTTATCTCTGCGAAGTGGGAATGGAATAAATCGCTCATTGCTCAGCCAATTCTCTGGGCTTTTTGAAGCTCCTGATGGGAATGTGCCCTCAGTTAATCCAGGAATTGCCACCACATCCCACTCCGCACCCTTTGCATTATGGACTGTGAGGATTTGAATCACGCTGCTATCGGCTTCAGGTGCTCCTGCTTTAAGACCACCTTCTTCTTCAGTTGCAGCGGTGAGCCACTGAACAAATGAATCAAGTGATCCACCTGAGCGAGCAAATTTACTTGCCTCATCAAGGAAGCGATCGAGATGTCTTCTTCCATGAGATTTCTCTTCACGCAAGAGAACTTCTGCCTCAAGGTTGAGGTACCTCTCAATTTCAAGGATGAGATCGGTGATTGGGCCTGCCGCTCTCGTGCGAAGTCTGCGAAGATCTTGAGAAAACTCGACAAGACGCTGGTAACCCTCTGGAGAGAAGTCGCGTTGATCTGCTCCCTTGATTTCATCGAGAGCATCAATAAGTGAGCCCATCACGATGTCATCGTTTTCTGCAGCTATCGGATTGCCATTAATAATGTTCTTCACAATTGACTTGCTATCGCGAGAATCTGATCGCGCACGAAGAGATGAGTAGCGACCTAGGGCTGCGATATCCCGTGGTCCAAGATTGATGCGAGGCCCAGTCAAATGCCGCATGAGTGCTCCACCTTGATCAGGAGATGCAATCACCTTAAGAAGAGAGACGATATCGGCCACTTCTGGCGTGTGAACAAGTCCGCCTAAACCCAAGACTTCAAAGGGCAGACCAGCAGCTGTGAGAGCTGCTTGAATCACTGGAATCTGTGATTTCTTGCGAACTAAAATTGCAAATGATTTGTTATCAGTCTTGGCATCATTTTCGCCCCATAAAAGTCTGAAGTAATCAACGATTGCTTGTGCTTCACTCTCTCTATTTTCAAAGATTCCACAGACTAAATCACCTGCTTCGGCAGCCTTCTCATTCAATCGTAGAGGCTGAACAATGATGCGAGCGTCCGTGCGGACCTCTTCAGATATCAAGTTAGCAGCATCTAAGATGCTTTTATCGTTGCGATAGGAAGTTGTCAGGTCGAATTGATCGCGACCTTGTGAACCTTTCGCCTTGGGAAAGTAAGTGTTGAATGCTCCAATTGTTCCAGCTGCTGCTCCACGCCATGTGTAGATAGATTGGCAAGGATCGCCAACTGCTGTGACGGGATGGCCTCCCGTAAAGAGAGTAGATAAGAGTCTGACTTGGGAGTGAGAAGTGTCTTGATACTCATCCAGCAGCACAATTGGATACTTGGCTCGTTCAACATCTCCCACATCAGGAAAGTTCTCAGCAATTTGAGCAGCAAGTGCAATCTGGTCATCAAATGAGAGTTGTCCGTCAGCTCTGCGGACTTTCACAAACTCATTCATCATCTCAACGAGCGCAATGCGTTGCTTGCTAGTTCTTAGTACTCCCTCAACTTTCTCATTCTTACCTCCCAGTGCTGTGAGCTCGCGAATGAGTTTTTCATCTGCTGCGATGATTTCATCGCCTGAGACTTGATGTTCAAGAGCAGAAGAGGTGAGTCCCATGAGATCTTCAATTACGGTAGACGGTGCAGAGTCATAGGTGAAACCATCGCTATCCCAATTTCTCACAATGCGATTAGCCATCATCCATAGAGCTGCCTCACCGAGAGGTTGTTGCTCTGCATCGAGTCCTAATCGGATGGAGTGCTCAGAGAGAATCTTTCCCGCATAGGAGTGATAGGTAGTCACTGATGTGTCGAAGGAGGAGAGAGAAAGAGCATCCGGCGTGCCATGAAGAGCTTGATTGAGCTGCTTTAAACGCTTACGAATACGGGTATTGAGCTCACCCGCTGCTTTACGAGTAAAGGTGAGGCCAAGAATTTGATCAGGTCGGTAGAAACCATTGGCTACGAGATACACCACTCGCGCTGCCATTGTCTCTGTCTTTCCAGAACCTGCGCCAGCAATGATTACTGCAGGCTCTGGTGGATTGCTCTCAATAGAGATAATTAATCTCTGCTCATCACTAGGGTCGTGATATTCAGGGTCCACTGACCGAATGAGTTCAGCAACTCTCTCAGGTGAGAACTTCTCTTTAAATTCCTTCTCCTCACTCATGAGATCACCGTCCTTCCCTCAAGTCTTAATGGACATGAGGTTCGAACAGGACAAGTTCCGCAGTATTCATTCTCTTTCGCTGTGAAAGTAGGAAGCGCCATCTTTGCCACGATGGCAGATATTTGCTCTGTTACTTCCTCAACCTTGAGTGGATCGCGTGGGCGAATCGCTATATCAGTAGTGTCATGACCAAGATAGACAAGGTGAGATCCACCATCGAGAGTGTTATCTAACTTCTCCACAAATCCATCGAGAACTACAGCTAATTGATAGCAAGCAAGTTGAAGGTTTGCTTGTGCCTCTTTAAAACCACTGGCCTCGCCAGTTTTAAAGTCAACGACATAATATTTTCCATCTGAGGTTACTTGGAGTCGATCCACAGTTCCCATCACACGAGCGCGTCCCAGGGTGTATTCGAATCGCAACTCAACTCCATGAATCTTCATCGAACTCTCACGGTGATACTGAGCAAACCTCTTGAGCATATCCGAAGCTCGCTTGAGCTCAGCTTTGCTGATCCACCCTACGGAGTCAGTTATAAGTGGCCATGACTCTTCAAGCTTCTTCTGAAGTTCTTGATCTGTAATTTCTGAATCTTGCACTCTCAGACGCGCATATTCGTGAATAACAGATCCCAGCAGTGCCAGAGTAGAATCTCCTGCGCTTCCTCCGTTGCGCTCTAGCAGCCACTTCAAACCACATTGTTCAAAGCTTTCAGCAGATGAGGGAGAAAGCTGAACTAATTCATGGTCTGCATAGAGAGGAGCATCTGTTGAGATAGGGCGTGAACCCAGCCATTTATCAGTATCTGCGACCTCAATACTGTTCTCTTTGAGAGAGGCAAGTAGTGATGCAGCCATCTGGGCATCAGGGCCGCGAAGAGCTCTGCGAAGTGATGCCACCAAAGCATTTGCAGTCAAAGCTCTCTCGCCTTCAAAGGAGATTTGTGTGTAATCGGTGTTGTCTTGAAGATCTGAGAAGTAGGTAGACGGTGCTGAATCTTCACGCGCAAATGCTGTGACTGTGAGATGCTCGCGGGCGCGACTTACCGCCACATCAAAGAGGCGCTTCTCATCGATTGCCAAATTATCTGCAGTGATCACATTGAATGGTTTATCTGATTGCTCTTCGCCAAATCGCTCGCGTTCAACTAGTCGCTCAGCTCCTAACAGAGTGCTTCTCTGCTTCAGGTTTGGCCAAATACCATCCTGCACGCCCGCAACAAAAACTTGTTTCCATTCACGACCTTTTGCGGAGTGAACAGTGAGCAACTCAACCGCCTGTGGTCTCACACCCTTAGCAGTGATGAGGTCAGAGACAATATTCTCTTTTGAAATCTCCTCCAGAAATAATCGGGGATGTGCTCCAGGCATGCGATCTATATGGCGGGCTGCACTATCAAAGAGCTGCACCATTGCATCTAGATCTCTATCAGCTGCAGCTCCTCGTGATCCCCCGCGAAGAGCGTTGCGAAGCCAAGCATCTGAAATCTTCTCTCCATCTGCATTTACTGCGTTCTCCCAAATAGCACCGAGGAGATCATGAATAGAAGCCCCTGATTTCTTCAGTGAGTCTCGCGCAGCCTCTAGGAGAAGATGGACTCTCTTGAGTTCTGCTGCCTCTTCTATAGGAATATCTCCTAGATCTAAAGCATCGATAATCATCTGACTGCCAGAGCGCATATCTTCTTCATCATCTCTTGCCTGTAAGAGTGCGATGCGAATACGACGAAGTGAGATAGATGATGCTCCACCAAATTCAGCTAAGAGCAGGCGTTGAGAGTTCTCCAAGTTGAGTGGCTCGATTCCTGCAGCAATCTTGGCAAGCAAGAGAAATGGAGTAATGGAGGCATTAGATGTGATCGCCTCTCGTTCACTCTCCACTGGAACTCCAGATGCGGTGAGGGCTCTGCGAATAGCAGTGGCTGCTCCTCCATGTGAGCGAAGAATTATCGCGATATCTGAATAGGCAACACCGTCAAGAAGATGGGCCCTCTTTATTTGCCCCGCAATGTATTGAGCTTCTTCACTTTCTGAGCGAAGTAAGACTGCGCTGCGAAGAGGCTTTCCACGATGGGGAATTGCAAGAGTCACTGAGCGTGGAGCGTAGGTATCTATGAGATATCGCTCTGATCCATCTGGATCTGAACCGCGAAATCTTCCCACGGCAGATTTAGGGTCTAATACAAAGACCATATCTTCACATCGCAAGAGTTCTAGTAACTTGCGCTGCGCGGGATCTGTCTCCTGGAATTCATCCACCATGATTGTTTTAAAACGAGAGCGAAGTTCTGTAAGGATTTCTGGATGAGATTTCAAATGTGCAATTGCAGAATTAATAATCTCGGCAGGGTCAATCTTTGCTTTGGAATCACCAGCACCTGTGTCCATGCTTGCTGTGATTTTTAAGTAAGAACGCCAGAACCTTGCAGCATAGGGCCAGAACTTCTCCCCTAACCGTTGACCCTTCTCTGCTAACTCCTCTGGAGTAAGGCCTCTTTCAGTAGCTCGCATCATCAAGTCTCGTAACTCACGAACAAATCCTTGAGTTGTAAGAGGCTCACCAAAAGTGTGTGGACCTTGGCGCAACTCAGCTGGCCACAAATCTTTACCTGAATCAATTTCGCCTTGAAGAAGATCGGCAATAAATGACTCCTGCTCAGCACCTGAAATCAAGACAGTTTCGCGGTAGGTCTCACCTGCACTCATAGAGAGAATGGAGAATGCAAGCGCGTGGAAGGTGCGGGCAACAGGTTCAAGAACAGTTCCATTTGCTGCAACAACAATTGCATCACGAATTTCAGATGCTCTCTCGCGACCAAAAGTGAGAATCAAAATAGACTCTGGAGATTGACCTTGCTCAATACGAGATATTGCAGCCTCAATAAGTGTGGTGGTTTTGCCTGTTCCCGCTCCTCCTCGAATGACCAAAGGAGATCCGCGATGGGCTATCGCCTCTTGCTGGCGATCATCAAAGTTGTAGGTGGGTCGAATGATTGGGTTGGGGACAAGGCGAAGTTCAACGCCATGCACCGTATTACTCATGGTTCGTATTCAACCCTATGAGGCAGACAAATGGCGCGTTATCGCCTCAAGGCATAAATTCCGCCCACGACAATCAAGATAAGAATCGCTGTCAGGATGGGGGTAGGAAGAACACCATCTTTCTTCTCGGAAGCCATCGGCTCTGCATACAAAGTAGGAGCGTTGAGCGAGAATGAGTACGAGTCGCTTACTTTGTGACCATCTGCAGAAACAATCGTATAAAACACTTCATATGTACCTGATTCATATTCACCTTCAGGAACTTGGGCTGAGATTGTTGCACCCACTACTTGAATATTTGAAAGTTCCACTGCAGGACCATCTAAGAGTGTGAGTGAAATTGTGTTGACTTGCTTATCACCCAGTGTGAGTAGCTCCTCTGAGAAAGTCACTTCTAACTGAGTCGGCATCGCAGTCAGCTCTTGATCTTGTGTAGGTGTTGTAGAGACAACCCCTGCATGAGAGAAAGCAGCTGGAGAAAATCCCAGAGAGAAGACAATTACAAGTGCGAGAGAAAATAGCTTCTTCATGACGGTAAGTGTAATGGCGTGAAATGAAGATAGACCCCAAGAAAACCTTGAGGTCTATCTCCTTCTAGAACTTAATCAGCTCTGGTTGCTCTTCTTTGCACGAGAAGTTGCACGAGCACGCTCTGCGCCATCGAGTGTGACCTTGCGGATGCGAACAACTGCAGGGGTCACTTCAACGCACTCATCTTCACGACAGAATTCGAGAGCGCCTTCCATGTTGAGCTTCTTAGGTGGAATGAGCTTTTCAGAATCATCTGTTCCTGATGCACGCATGTTGGTGAGCTTCTTCTCGCGAACGCAGTTCACATCCATATCGTCAGATCGTGAGTTCTCACCAATGACCATACCTTCATACACTTCATCACCTGGTTCAACGAAGATAGTTCCACGCTCTTGAATACCAGCGAGTGCATAAGAAGTAACAGCACCCATACGATCTGAGACGAGTGATCCTGTTGCGCGTGTGCGAAGTTCACCAAACCATGGCTCATATGAATCAAAGACATGGTGGAGAAGACCTGTTCCACGAGTTTCTGTAAGGAACTCTGTTCGGAATCCGATCAAACCTCGTGATGGCACCTTGTATTCAAGGCGAATCCATCCTGTGCCGTGGTTAACCATCTGCTCCATACGGCCCTTGCGAAGTGCCATTAGCTGTGTAAGCACACCGAGATACTCTTCAGGTGCATCGATTGTCAGAGATTCCATAGGCTCATGGAGCTTGCCATCAATTGTCTTGGTAACAACCTGAGGCTTACCAACTGTGAGCTCAAAACCTTCACGCTTCATGATTTCAACGAGAACAGCGAGCTGGAGCTCTCCACGACCCTGAACTTCCCACGCATCTGGGCGCTCTGTATTGAGAATACGAAGGGAGACATTTCCAATGAGCTCCTTATCGAGGCGATCTTTCACCTGACGAGCTGTGAGCAACTTGCCTGACTTACCTGCAAGAGGAGATGTGTTAATACCAATAGTCATAGAAATTGATGGCTCATCCACCTTGATAAGTGGAAGTGCATGTGGGTTCTCAAGATCTGCAAGAGTCTCACCCAATGTAATTGTTTCAATACCTGCAATAGCAACAATGTCACCAGGACCTGCTTCAAGAGCTGGTACTCGCTCAAGTGCTTCAGTGATGAGAAGTTCAGAAATCTTTACACGCTCTTGCGTTCCATCTGTCTTCATCCACATCACGCTCTGGCCCTTCTTGAGGGTTCCTTCGTGAACACGACATAGTGCAAGACGGCCAAGGAATGGAGAGGAATCAAGGTTTGTCACATGTGCTTGTAGTGGAGCACCTTCGTGATAGACAGGAGCTGGAACAGTGTCGTTGATAACCTGGAATAGAACATCAAGATTCTCTTCATCAGGAAGTGCTCCATCTGCTGGTCGCGTAAGTGATGCGCGACCATTCTTTGCAGATGCATAGACAACTGGGAAATCAATCTGCTCTTCATTGGCATCAAGATCCAAGAAGAGTTCATATGCCTCATCGACAACCTCTGCGATACGAGAGTCTGGACGATCCACCTTATTAATAAGCAAGATAACAGGAAGGTTCTTCTGGAGAGCCTTACGCAATACGAAGCGAGTTTGCGGAAGTGGACCTTCAGATGCATCCACGAGCAAGATCACGCCATCGACCATCTCAAGACCGCGCTCTACTTCTCCACCGAAGTCGGCGTGGCCTGGTGTATCGATAATGTTGATGATGGAGTCACCACGGCGAACTGCTGTGTTCTTGGCAAGAATCGTAATTCCCTTTTCGCGCTCAAGATCCATCGAGTCCATCATGCGATCTTGGCCCTCGTCCTGCTTCTTGTGAGCTGCGAAAGCACCTGACTGCCACAACATCGCATCAACAAGTGTGGTCTTTCCGTGGTCAACGTGAGCGATGATCGCCACATTGCGGATATTGTCACGGGTCTTTACAGGCAGGTCTTTGAGATGTGCTTGGGTCTTTGCCATTGATTTAGAAACTTTCGTTAAATAAGCCCGATTGGGTCCTGCCTGAATCTTACCTCAGGGTCTGGTTTCAACATAAACGCCTCGTGTTTAGGCGGTGTTCATTTATTGGAAATCTCTCTCAATACACTTATCCAATGCGCCTTGGAGTTCTAGATGTGGGATCCAATACCGTCCATTATCAAATTATGGATGCTCATCACGGCTCTGCTCCAATTCCATACCAAAGCTTTAAGGAAGAGATTCGTTTATCTGAATTTCTCACTGAAAGCGGTGAAATCTCAAATGAGGGATTGAAAACTCTACTTGAAACACTGCGTCGCATTAAGACAAATTCTCGAGGAATAAAAGTAGATGAAACTCTTGCATTTGCAACATCAGCAATTCGTGAGGCCACAAATTCTGAACTCATATTAGAAACAGTTGCCTTAAAGACTGGTTTTGACCTCCAAGTTCTTTCAGGTTCTGATGAAGCACGATTTACATTTCTCGCAGTGCGTCGTTGGGTTGGATGGTCTGCGGGCGATGTTCTCCTACTCGATATTGGCGGAGGCTCTCTGGAGCTGGCTGCTGGAGAGCAGGAAAATCCAACTTACTCCAATTCGGTGATGCTTGGAGCAAGCAGAATGACTCGTCAATTCCTTAAAGGAGACCCATTCTCAAAGAGCTCATTGCGCGAGTTAGAAGAACACATTGACGAAACTATTGCACCTCTCGTGAATGCAATCGGGGATAATTCTGAGCGAACAGCGATTGGAACAAGTAAGACATTTCGCACACTCAGAAGAATTCAACAATTCTATCTACCTGATTATGGCAACGCTCTTACTCTTTCTGGGCTAAGGACTATCACTGAAAAGCTCCAGCGAATGAGTGCAGATGAAAGAGCTGAGCTGCCTGGAGTCTCATCAAGTCGCGCACGACAGATTGTTGCAGGAGCGATGGTTGCTCAAGGTGCGATGAGTCAACTAGGAGTAGAAAAAATCACGCAGTGCCCGTGGGCACTGCGTGAGGGAATAGTTTTACAGAGGTTAGATTGGCTTAAATCTTAGGTCTAGACAGAAACTCTACTGCAAGCACTTTATCGCCGCGGTGATGCACTACCCATGCATCTGCAGGACGAAGGTCATCTGCTGAGTAATCAACCCGAGCGATTTTTGTGAGGATGTGTGGAATAACTGGATTATGTCCACTGACAAGTTGGTTACCCCCGAATTTCATTAACTGACGCACATACTCAACAGGTGACTTCCCACTCTTTTCATATGTCTCTTCATTCAATTCCTTGGTCACATTAGTTCGAAGCCCAAGAAAGTCAGCCACAGGCTCCACAGTGGAGTAACAGCGCAATGCATCAGAGGAGAATATTCCTTGGATACCAAATGGAATGAGCTGCTTGATCAATCCCTGACTCTGCTCAACACCTTCTGCGGCCAACGGGCGATCGAGATCGTAGTCTTGCCACTCATCTCTCTTCAAGGCCTTCGCATGGCGCAAGAGAATAAGGGTATTTGTATATCGCTCTCTCGAAACAAATTCCTCTAGTAGTTCACGGTCCTCATCATGCGATAGGAAATGTCGTGCAGTTTTGATGTCTACCCATTCAATTTTGTCTACCTCTGCATTTGGCACAAATGGAGCAGAGCCGGGCTTGGCTTGAGCCATCCAATACAGAACCTTCTTTTTCTCGTCTGAGATTTTGTATGAGGTCGTGCCCAGATATTGACCAAAGATTGCATCGACTCCGGTTTCTTCTTTCACTTCACGATAAGCAGCCGCGATGAAGGATTCATTCTCTTCAACTTTTCCCTTAGGAAAACTCCAGTCATCATATTGAGGGCGATGTATTACGAGCACTTCTAATTCAAATGGAGTCTCTTCACGCCAGATAATTGCACCAGCTGCTTTGATCATTTCTTATACCTTTCGATGAAGTGCTCCTGGAAATCTTCCAGCACATTGCCTTCTGCGTCTTTCTTAATGTAATTCCAATCATCGTTTTCAGTCATCTCCCACATACGAAAGCGAGGAGATGTAGAGAGTTCAAGAATTTCATTGAGCTCTTCCTTATGTGCAATTTCATCAACACGAACTAGGGCTTCAATGCGTCGATCAAGATTTCGTTCCATAATGTCTGCACTTCCGATGTAATACTCACGGATTCCATCATTATGGAAGCTATATATGCGAGAGTGCTCTAGGAATCGTCCCAAGATGGAGCGAATCTTCACATTACCGTGCTTAGCTACCTTGGAGAGTCGCATAGAACATGTTCCACGAACAATTAACTCTATTGGGACTCCTGCTTTCGCGGCCGAATACAAGGCATCGATAATCTGATTATCAACGAGAGAGTTTACTTTCCAGCGAATCTGTGAAGGCTTTCCATCTAAGTGATTGCGTTGCTCTCTTTCAATCATGGAAAGGAGTGATTTTCTAATCCCTTGTGGCGCTACAAGTAGCCGAGAGTATTCAGTCGTTGAAAGAACCCCGCTCAACTGGTTAAAGAGTTTGAGCAAATCTTGACCCAAGAGTGGATCGGCGCTCATGATTCCTAAATCGTCATAAATGCGAGCAGTTTTAGGGTTGTAATTTCCTGTTCCGATGTGTGAGTAGACAGTGAGTCCTGTCTCTTCTTTACGCACAACAAGACTCGCTTTTGCATGGGTCTTCAGTCCTAACACGCCATAGACCACATGTGCTCCAGCATCTTCAAGCTTCTTTGCCCAACGCACATTTGCTTGCTCATCAAATCGGGCTCTCAACTCAATGACAGCCAGAACCTGCTTTCCAGATTTAGCCGCTTCAATTAATGCCTGCATGATGGGTGAGTCACCAGAAGTTCTATATAGCGTCTGCTTAATCGCTAATACCTTTGGATCTTGTGCTGCGAGTTCAACAAAGCGAGTCACAGTTGAAGTAAAAGTTTGATATGGGTGGTGCAGAAGTACCTCTGAGCTCTTGATTGCGGAGAAAAATGCGTCAGCATCATGTCGGTCGATTTCATCAAGAGAGTGTGGCTTCACCGAACGAAATGGCTTGTCTTTTAGGTGGGGTAAATCAAGACCATACATCTCAAAGAGGTAGGTCAAATCCAACGGTGGGTTGTGACTAAAGACTTCATTAGGAGAAATCTCCAATTCTTCTACCAACTTCTCAAAGAGCTTGGGAGCTACTCCTTTCTCTATCTCCATTCGGACGGCTGCACCGAATTTTCTGCGCGAGAGTTCTTCCTCTAGCGTTTCAAGGAGATCTTCTGCATCGTCTTCATCTATATCTAAATCTTGGTTTCTTGTGACTCGGAAAATGTAAATCTCTTCGATTTTTGCACCTGGCAATAGAAGGTGAAGATGTTCTGCAATCAAATCTTCCACGAGTATGTATGAGTAATCTTGGTCATATACTCGAACCATTCTCGGAATATTGGACGGAACCTTAACGCGAACAAATTGTTCTTCCCCATCTTCTGCATTGCGTCCGATAATTCCCAAGTTCAGAGAGAGTCCAGAGATGTGCGGGAATGGGTGAGCCGGATCTGAGGCGAGTGGGGTCAAGATGGGAAAGATATCTTCAATAAACTTCTGAGTGAGAGGAGCTTTCTCTGCATCAGAAAGTGAATCCCAACGCACTCTCTTAATTCCCTGCTGGGCTAGTTTCGGTTTTAAGTCTTGCTCCAAAAGGAAGGTGACTCGCTCTTCCAATTTTCGCACTTTGTGGTGAATCTCATTAAGCAATTCACGAGGCGATAATCCAGATATAAGTCTCTCGTTATTTCCGAACTCAATCTTGCGTTTCAAACTTGCAACTCGCACCATGAAATATTCATCTAAATTGGACGAGTAAATAGCAAGGAACTTTGTGCGCTCCAGGAGAGGTAGCTTCCGATTTTCAGCAAGCTCGAGCACGCGAGTGTTGAAATCCAACCAACTTAAATCTCGGTCGATGTAGTCCACATGGCCCTGTTTCACCCTCTAAGAATGAGAGCCTTAGGTGAACAACAGGTGAGCATCTGCTGGCATTCTTGCCAACGCAAGCCGAAGTCTTATACGTTGAAGCGGAATTCGACTACATCACCATCATGCATGACATAGTCCTTACCTTCCATTCGCACTTTGCCTTGAGCTTTCGCTTCAGCCATAGATCCTGCTGAAATCAAATCATCGAAGGAGACAATCTCCGCCTTGATAAAGCCCTTTTGGAAATCTGTGTGAATAACACCAGCTGCCATAGGCGCTGTGTCACCCTTATGAATTGTCCATGCACGAGCCTCTTTAGGACCTGCAGTCAGATAAGTTTGAAGACCAAGAGTGTCAAAGCCAACGCGAGCAAGTGTGGCAAGACCTGGCTCTGTCATTCCAACTGCCTCAAGAAGTTCGAGTGCATCTTCATCAGGAAGCTCAGCAAGTTCTGCCTCTGTCTTTGCATCAAGGAAGATTGCTTCAGCTGGTGCAACGAGTGCAGATAACTTTGCACGAAGTTCTTGATCACCAAGTTCTGCAGCATCAACATTAAAGACATACAGGAATGGCTTTGCTGTCAGTAGGTGAAGTTCATAGATGAGTGAGAGATCTACAGATGAGGTGGAGAGCGGCTTGCCTGATTGCAGATGTGCCTCTGCAGCTTTAACTGCCTCAAGCACAGCGGTCTTTGTCTTATCTGTGCGAGCTTCCTTCTCAAGGCGAGGAATCGCCTTTTCAATTGTCTGAAGATCAGCAAGAGCAAGCTCTGTATTAATTGTTTCGATATCACTGGATGGATCTACGCGACCATCAACATGGACCACATCGCCATCAGTAAAGACTCGAATCACTTGGCAGATTGCATCTGTCTCACGGATATTGGCTAGGAACTTATTTCCAAGTCCCGCACCCTCTGAAGCACCCTTCACAATGCCTGCAATATCGACGAAGGAGAGTGCTGCTGGGAGGAGCTTTTCAGACCCAAAAATTGTGGCGAGCTGGGCCAAACGAGCATCTGGAACACCTACAACGCCAACATTGGGCTCAATCGTTGCAAAGGGATAGTTAGCAGCCAAGACATTGTTCTTGGTGAGGGCGTTAAAGAGGGTCGACTTTCCAACATTGGGAAGTCCCACAATTCCAATTGAGAGGCTCATAGAAGGCCAGCCTACAGGGCTTCAGAGCACGAAAATGTCACCTCTTCCTGCCACCATATATCTATGTCCACTTCCCAAATGACAGTAGTTATCGCCCTTCTCGTTGGATTTATCCTCGGAGCCGCTGCCACAGCAGCACTTCATCGCTCTCGTCGCAATCAAGAAGCGGCGTCTCCGCTAGCGACTCAATTGGCTCAGATGCGATTGGCGCTTGAATCAATGCAAAAGAGCGCTGCAGAATCAGCTGAAAACCGTGTTCGATCAGAGACAGCACTTGCTGCTGTGATCAACGAGATGCGTAATGAGAGTAAGAATTACTTAGCTGAGACTCGCAAATTCACAACAGCTCTAACTAACTCACAAGCGCGAGGTAAGTTTGGCGAAGCACAACTTGAATTGATGTTAGAACAGGCTGGCCTTCGTAAAGGAATTGAATACATTGCGCAGCGCTCGACTAGTGACACATCTGGAATTCCAGATATCACTGTGAAGATGCCAGGCGGAGCTCAGATATTTATCGACTCCAAGTTTCCATTTGAGAGATTCCTCGATGCATTTGATACTGAAGATTTGGATGATAGAGATAATTACCTAGCCCTACACAGCAGAGATCTCTTTGAGCATGTAAAGGCACTTTCCAAGCGCGGATATCACTCCACTCAAACATCTCCTGATTTTGTTGTTCTCTTCCTTCCATTTGAATCACTGTTAGCAGAAGCTATTCGCACAGACTCAACACTTCTGGAGAGAGCATTTAATGCAGGTGTCACTATTGCAACGCCGACCTCAATGATGGCTTTGCTTCGCACAGTCGGTCATATCTACACCCATAACAGAGCGGTAGAGAGTGCAGAGGAGATCACCGAGATTGCAGGGTCATTCCTCAATAACCTCACACTCCTTCACTCCAAGATTGTCGCCTTAGGAAAGAGCATCACTGCAACATCTCGCGCCTATGACGATCTCATCCCCACTGCCGAGAAAACAGTCTTAGGACCTGCTCGTGAGATTCTCGCTCTCGGCGTTGCTGGGGATAAAGAGAAGCTCTCTATCGAATATCCTGAGGCCCCTGCAGATGCACGAGAATTGAAGGAGCAAGGATGAAGACCCCAACGCTAAGTGGCCCTGGCCTTAAGAAAGAGGGTGTTGTTGTTCTCCAGATTTTCTTTATCGCACTCTTTTCATTTCTCGAGATGTCTATTCGAGGTGGAGCAGGTTTTCTCTCAGGCTTTGTGATCATCGTTGTTACATACGGCGGTGTTGCATATGGTCGACCAGGTACTCGATATGTCTCAGCCGTCACACCGCCGCTTGCCTACGCAGGAACGGCTCTTGCCTACACTCTCTTAACTGATGGCATTCGCATCTCTCGTGTGGGAGTAGATTTCATGGCATCGCTTGCAAGCGTTGCGCCATTCCTACTTATTGCAGCTGTCTATGGTTGGTATCAATTCCTTAATGAAAAGGCGCGTAATCGTCCTTCTAAGCGCCAAACAACAACTGCTTAAATTACTGAATTAAATCCCAGTAGTGAGCAGTGGCATCTGCTGTTGCAGCTGGTTGATCTTCATTGGGGCAGTGACCAGCATCTTTAATCACTGATAGATGAGCACCTAAATCGTGTGCCATCTGATCTTGCATGGCAGGTGGCCAAGCATCATCGCTTTCTCCATAGAGAACATGTGTGGGAATTCCACTTCCTGCAATCTGAGGAACCAGTGATGAGAAATTCATTAATTCATTTGCAAGGCTAATCAAAGCTCGCCAATCACTTGCAAGCCAGCGCTTCTTCATTAAATCAAAGCGAAGGTGATCTTTATACCAACCTTCAACTTCCTCTCGCCACAACACATCCATACTGCGACCATCGAGAGTATCAAGCATCGTAGTTGCAAACTTTGGGGCAGGCATTGGAGATGGTCCCGAACACATCAGCGTGAGTGATGCGAATTGATCGGCGCTATTTGATGCCACGCGTTGAGCAATCACTCCGCCGAGTGAATGTCCGAAGAGATGTGGCTTTGAGAGGCCATAGTGAGCGGAGAGCTCTAATACATCTTGAGCCATGGAGTCGACCGTGTAGGCGCCAGGGCGGGTGGTGTGTGCTGATTCGTGAGCCCCGCGATTATCAAAGGTGAAAGTTCGATATCCACGCTCTGCCAAGAGAGGGGCCATGTAATCGAAATCTTCTTTACTGCCCGTGAAACCGTGGATAAGGATGGCATCTGCCTTGTATGAGGCAGGCTCATAGATAGTGACTGCAGTGGACTCGCCTTGAAGCAAGACCTGCTCACTCATTAGATGCCTGCAGCCTTCATCTCAGAACGAAGATTTTGAGGAAGTGCAAAGGTCAACGATTCCTTCTTTGCCTGCACTTCTTCTTGATCATTAAATCCGTGCATCTCTAGCCACTTCAGTAGATCCTGAACGAGAATCTCTGGAACTGATGCACCACTTGTCACACCAACTGTCTCAACACCGACCAACCATTCATCTTTAGCTTCCGATGCGTAGTCGATCAGATATGCAGCCTTTGCTCCATATTCAAGAGCAACTTCGACTAAGCGAACTGAATTGGATGAATTGCGTGAACCAACTACAAGCACAAGATCAGATTGTGCTGCAATACCGCGGATTGCCTCTTGGCGATTCTGTGTTGCATAGCAAATGTCATCTGATGGAGGTGATGCAATCTCTGGGAAGC
>CALEZA010000040.1 GCA_937927965.1 uncultured Candidatus Planktophila sp. | reverse complement strand
AAGCTGGCTGTGCCGGTTCGATCCCGGTCACCCGCTCCAGTACTTATTTACGCGTAATTTTGCGTACTTCCCACTTCAAATGCGGTGAAGAATCCATTTATTCGGACTAGATCTGAGCCTGTGGTGCTGCGTCCACTTCGCACCCAGAGAGCAATCTCATAATCCTGATTCATTGATGAACCATTGAGGACTATTTCTGCCTCTATCGAATTCTCATAGCGATTTGTTCCATCCCTAAATGAGTAGCCATGGGCAATCACATAACTTGATTGAGCTACAACTGTGCCTGTATCACTGGTTGCTGAAAATGAGATTGGCAGAAAGTACTCCGTCGCATTATTCGGTTGATACATATATATCTTGATTTTCACGAGATAACTTTTATGGGCTTTAAATCCTGCAAGTTGAATGCTTTGGCCAGCTCCTGCATTGGCGCTGAGATCACCAAAGATTAATTCGCCATATCGAATTGTGGTGATGCCCGCAGGTCCCTGAGGTCCCGTTGCACCTTGTGGTCCTTGGGGACCTTGTGCTCCATTTGATCCTGCAGCACCTGGTAAACCTGGATCACCTTTCTCTCCTGGAGCACCTGCAGGGCCTATGGGTCCAGCTAATCCTTGGGGACCTTGAATTCCCTGCGGTCCTTGAATGCCTTGAGGTCCTTGAGGACCTGTTGCATTCGTTGCAGAGGAGATCGCCTTTCCATCACTTCCATTCTTTCCATCCACACCTGATGGACCTTGAATACTTTGAGGGGTGGGCCACTTTCCTTTTGTCTTCGGTCCATAGAGTTGGAGTGAACGGGTATCGATATAGAAATCACCATTGATACCCAGAGAGCTCTTTGGTGCGCCCTTTCCATTGAGAATCGTGTTGATGGGAGAGCTATTTGCTCTTCCTGCAGCCATCGATGGATTTACTTGAAGGATAAAGATCGTGGTGAGCAATGTAATCAGTAGGCGTCTTTTCATGGATATCTCCCCTTGAGAGTTGAAGGCGCCTAGTCTGAAAGTTTCCTGAGAGGCGATAAATCACGCCTCCCCGCCAAAAACTCTCAGAAAGGCAGGGGGTTACGCATGAAAGCTCACAGGAACCCCTCACAGACTCGCAGAGTTCTCTCAGGTTCTAGGGGTAACTTTCTCGGCATCAGAGTGTTTATTACTACCAAGTCAGCAACACGGACGCTGATCTTGTTAAGGGACAGGAGACATACACATGTCATCAAAGAAGAAGGTAGTTGCAATCGCAATTACAACAGTTGCAATGGCAGCGAGCTCTTTTGGAGTCGCACAAGCTGCAACAAAGACAAAGGTAACTCGCACAAGCTTTACAACAGTTGCTAATAAGGCAGCATCAGGTGCAATGGGCCGCGGTCAGGAACTTGCATCACTTCTCTCAACACTTGTTTCTAAGGGAACAATCACTCAGGCACAAGCTGATGCAATCACTGCAGCACATGCAGCAGCAGAGGCAGCTCGTGAAGCAGCTCGTCCACTAGGTGGCAAGGGTGGCTTCGATCAGAAGCTCACAGTGATTTCAACAACTCTTGGAATCGACACACCAACAGTTCTCTCACGCCTGAAGGCTGGCGAGACACTTGCTGCAATTGCAGGCGATAAGAAGGCAGCACTCATCACAGCACTTGTTGCAGATGAGACAAAGCGAATCGATGCTGCGGTAACAGCAGGAAAGCTCACAGCTGATCAGGCAACAACACTCAAGGCAAACCTCACAGCACATGTGACTGCTGAAGTGGAAGCAACAGCTCCACTCGGTGGCAAGGGTGGACCTAAGGGTGACAAGGGTGGCAAAGGTGGTCGTGGTGGACACGGTCGCGATGGCGGTCCTATGGGTGGAGCAGCTCCAACCATTCCAACACCATCTGCTACAACATCTTCAAATTAATAAATAACTTCATGTAGTTCCTCCATTGGGTAGAAAACCCGCTAAGTGAGACCATCACTTAGCGGGTTTTCGCATGTGTCCCATAGAAATCCCCATAGATATCTGGCGCCATGATTAAATGGGGTATGCGCATTCACATTGGCAGCGATCATGCAGGGCTTGAGTTCAAAAACGAGCTCATTGAGCACCTGGTCGCAACTGGCCACGATGTGACAGACCACGGTCCATACCAATTTGATGCACTCGATGATTATCCAGATTTCTGTATTCCGACAGCACAAGCTGTCTCCAAAGATCCTGCATCCCTTGGAATCGTGCTCGGCGGATCAGGAAATGGCGAGCAGATTGCTGCCAATAAAGTTGATGGGGTTCGAGCAGCTCTCGTCTGGTCAGTTGAAACTGCAAAACTTGCTCGTGAACATAACAATGCCAATGTGATTTCGATAGGTCAGCGCCAACACACAGCTCAAGAGGTGAAAGACTTTATTGATGCCTTTATAGCAACACCGTTTCCTGGAGATGAGCGCCATCTGCGACGCATCAATAAGATTTCACACTTTGAATCAACAGGTGAGATTTAAACTTTCACATATCTAAAGTCATTGACTTGATGATCATTGGTAATTCCTTGCCCCTCAAAGCGAGTAACGGGTCGCCAATCAGGACGCTCTACTTTTCCACCTGAGAAATGTGGTGAAGC
>CALEZA010000039.1 GCA_937927965.1 uncultured Candidatus Planktophila sp. | reverse complement strand
TCTTTGGCGACAACGTTTAGCGCGTTCCAAATTCCGTCCGCGATTCCATCTTTTATTGCTCTTGGCATCAGCTCTGTAATTGAAATGGAAGAGATGATGAACCGATCATTCTGCGTTCTCGAATTTAGAGCCGACTTGTGGTGAAAATCTGTTGGATTGAGCAACGCTATTAATACTGAGGAATCAAGAAGAACTAATCCCATGATTCGGCGCGTTCTTTCTCCAAATCGAAACCAATATAGGTATCCCCTGCTGCATCTGCCAACGCCTGAAAAGGATTAAATGGCGCTACTTTTTTGACTTCCACAGCACCATTTTCATTTACTGTTATTTCCACTTCATCACCGATCGCTAAATTTGAATTGCGTAATACTTCTACGGGAATCGTCACTTGATGCTTTGTGCTAATGCGAGATGTGGATGATCGGCCACGACGGGTTGCCTTCACAAGTTGCTTCTGTGGAGCGCGCTTAGACTGTATGCGCTTGCCCTTCTTAGCCTTTACCTTATTGTTCATAAGTAAAGGCTAACAGATACAGCTATGCCGGAGTAGCGAGCGCGGCTACCCAGCGTTACTTTGCTAGAGGGATGCGGATTTGATCGCCTGCAGCCACATCGACTGATACAAGGTTATTGGCCTCGACGATATCTGCGATGAGTGCATGGACTCCCACTCCGCCTGAAACACGGTTAGCCAAGCTCCAGAGAGTCTCACCTGGTGCGACTGTGACAGTCACAAAGTGGACTGCCTGAGGTGCTTTTTCAGATGTGGAGGCTCCTGCAGCACCGCCTGCAACAGAAGCTGCCACGATAGCCAGAGAGAGGACCACGAGAGTGCGTGCCAGACGACCACGACGATTGAGAACAATGCGTCGTGACGGATTGGTCGAAAAGCCTTGATTTGCAATGGTTATAGAGCTCATGGTCGATCTCTCCTGCTAACTATCACCTTTGGGGAAGGTTTCGAACATCTGTTCGATAAGAGAAAGATATACCCCTCCACCGACAAATGTCCAGCCAAATTCGAACAGATGTTTGATTTTATCCACAGACTGTGGAACCATCTGTGTATGGCAAAGAAAACCTCCCCCGACGGCGAGCTCACTGACCGCCAGGTCAAGATCCTCGACTACATCAAAGCCTTCCGTGAAGGCCAGGGCTATGCCCCCACGATGCGTGAAATCTGCGTCGCTGTGGGCCTGACCTCAACAGCTTCTGTGAAGTACCAACTCGACATCCTTGAGGAGAAGGGTTTGGTGCGACGAGGAGATAACTCAGGTCGCGCTCTTGAGATCGTTATCCCTGATGCAGAGCTTGGCACCACCGTCCACACCGATAAGACAAAGTTCATTCCACTTGTGGGATCGATTGCAGCAGGTGTTCCTATTACTGCAGACCAGATGGTGGAAGAGACCCTTCCCCTTCCTGAGTCACTTGTGGGAACAGGCGATCTCTTTATGCTCAAGGTCAAAGGTGAATCAATGATCGATGCCGCAATCTGTGATGGCGACTTCGTTGTGATTCGTCAGCAGAAAGATGCTGAGAATGGCGAGATTGTTGCAGCGATGATCGATGGTGAAGCAACGGTAAAGACTCTCTCTCGCAAGAACGGCCACATCTGGCTACTTCCTGCAAATGAGAACTTCGCCCCTATCGATGGAGATCACTGCGAGATCCTCGGTAAGGTCACAGCTGTTCTTCGCTCTGTGCGCTAAGTCTTATTGCGAAGCATCTTCTCCAGAGGCCTTAGCACGCTATAGATAAGCAGCACCACAATCATTACTTGTGCAATCACCGCACCTTCATCTGGAGTCAGATAGATAATCGGAAAAGGCAGTGCCAACCAGCCTGCAGTGATAAGTAAGCGAGATATGCGTGTAGAGATAAGCGATGGATAACTCTTATCGAGTGCCTGTGCTGTCTTGAGCAGTCTTCTCTTTGCAACGAAACCAACCAGAAGCAGGTAGATAGCCACTTGTGTGAGTAGTTCAATCTTGGCTTGAGAATCTTTCATAAAAGATAGTGGCAGAACTCCCGAAAAAACGATGAGAGCTAAGAGATAGGGGGTATTTGCCCATCTAAGGAAGGCGGCATAAAGGGCTGATGAATATCCATACTCATCTACTCCCCCTTCAATAATGTGCTCTTTGAGAGCTTTCTTGCTTCGCCTTCGCACACTTCGAATAAAGTTTGTAAAGCGCGGATAGGCAAAGATGATCGGATGTGGTGCTGGTTGGAATTGAGTCACCACTGTCTCTCCACTCTTCATCACAAGTGTGAGCCTTTGCTGAAGTAAGAGCGGCACCAGAATGTATGAAGAGAAATACATATACAGCACTACCACCGTTAATTGAATCGCAGGTGATGGAAAGATGGCCAAATATCTCTCAAAAGCGCTACTACTGGAGTGTGCCGATGCCCAAATCTCACCAGGATCAATTGTGATGGGTGTGCTCTTGTAACTCTTGGCCAACATCTCAAGAGCGAAGTTGATATAACTACCTGCATAGTAGATAAATGGCATAGCCATCCAAGCCAAGATAGCAATTGCAAAGACATTGATGGCAATCTGTGAAGCAATCACCACATTGCGCGGCTTGGTCGATTTCAAAGAGAACTGAGATATCTCTCTTAAGAGGTAAGAGTGATCTGGAAATTCGAGTTCACTCTCACCGAGATATACCTTCTCAGGCCGCTGCCACATCGAGCCACGAACGACTCGAAGGGCGCGTCTGCGATCTCTCATTCTTAATACACGCTCCATCTCAAGGACTGGTAGCCATCTTCTGGAGAGAGTCGGCCAGTGATTGAAGTGATGTTATATGTGTCAGTTTTTAGTGGACCGCCTAAATTATCTCGATAGGTCAAAGTTCCATTCATCGAGATATAGAAGCTGTATTCACCTGTGGAGTCTCGATCCAAGTAGCTCACGCTGAGATTGAGCACTGAATCAAGTGAAACGGTAATGATGGGGTATCCGTCTTGATTAAATCTTGGACACTTTTGATCATCGGTAATGTAATCCTGATTACATGCCTGCACGGAAGCTCGTACTCTCTTCTCAAATGCTGCTACTGCACCATCTTTGAAGCCATCTTTGTCGGTAGAAAAACCAATTGAGCTGTATGGATCGAGGGGAATCTCATACTTACCTTCAGTGAGATAGAAATCGTCCTCAGACTTGTATTTCACAATTCCTGGAAATAAATAGGCCGAAGTTGTTCCCTTGGGGATCGATACACCAGCATATTGAGTTGAGCTATCGGTCATGGCGCTTGTGGAAATAACTCGGAGTGCATCAGAGCCAACTTTCCACACAGGAAAGATCTTGTAGAGCTTATTAGTGGTAT
>CALEZA010000038.1 GCA_937927965.1 uncultured Candidatus Planktophila sp. | reverse complement strand
AACGTGCCACTTACGGACTACGTCGCCTGCCTTTGGGCTATATGTACGCATGCTTATATACCTTCTTCTACTAAAGTTCTTGGTTCTTCGGCGCCTACTGGCGCAGGGGTTGAACTTTACCTGCCCCCATGGGCAGGGTCAAAATCGGCCTTCATCCCTACTCAAATACGGGCTCAGAGCTCTCTGAGACCACCCCATCCTCGCCAAAGAGGAGAAAACGGCTAAATCCACGCGTAAACCAGCGGTCGTGGGTCACGGTAATCACCGTTCCTTCGTAGGCATCGAGGGCTTTCTCAAGGCTTTCAGCGCTAGCCAGATCAAGGTTATCTGTGGGTTCATCCAGCAGCAGAAGGGTCGATCCAGATAACTCCAGTAACAGGATTTGAAAGCGAGCTTGCTGTCCACCAGAAAGAGATGAGAACTTCTGTTCTGCCTGTTGATCAATTTCATATTTACGAAGCACCGACTTTGCAGGCCCTAATTGCAGCGAATAGCTCTCCCATAAGATTTCAAGGAGAGTCTTATTCTCAAATTCAGGATGAGCATGTGTTTGAGCAAAGTAGCCCACCTCAACGCGTGCTCCTAATTTGAATGTACCTGTGTATTTCAAATCTTCGCCAGAGATCAATCTAAAGAAGTGAGATTTTCCAGTTCCATTCTTACCCAACACAGCGATGCGATCTCCAAAGAAGACTTCAAAGTTAAAGGGTTTGGTGAGAAGCTCCCCAGAGCCATTTTCAATAGCAAGATTTTCAAAAGTGAGAGCGCGTAATCCTGTGCGACCGCCTTTCAGTCCAACGCGAACATCTTGCTCAATCGGAGGAGCAACTGGGGCTCCTGCCTCCTCAAACTTACGAAGTCGCGTCTGCATTGCATGATATTTACTGGCCATATCGGGAGAACTTGCAGCCTGCACTTGAAGTGTCTTTACCAAATTGATCAGACGAGCATGCTCTTGCTCCCAGCGAAGAAGAAGCTCAGCAAAGCGAGCATTACGAGCTTTGCGTGCTTCATGCCAAGTGGAGAATTTTCCACCGTGAACCCAGGTGGTGTTTCCAGCAATTCCTTGTTCCAAAGTGATGATGCGCGTAGCAGTGTTCTCCAGAAGTTCTCTATCGTGGCTGACAAAGAGAACAGATTTCTTAGTCTCGCCAATCACCTTCTCAAGCCATCTCTTTGAAGGAACATCGAGATAGTTATCCGGTTCATCAAGGAGAAGAACTTCTTCAGGACCTTCGAGCAGCGCTCTGAGAACTAACTTCTTCTGCTCGCCACCAGAAAGGGTGTTGACGAATCGATCTGCAACTTCATCAAAAGGCTTATCGAGCATCTCAGTGCAGCAGACATCCCAAATAACTTCATAGTCATATCCCCCAACATCGCCCCACTCAATAATTGCCTGGGCATATGCCATCTGAGATTTTTCAGTATCAGCAGCATGCATGGCAGCTTCGGTTGTGAGAACTTTCTCTGCTGCATCACGAATATTCTTTGGAGCAACCGAGAGAAGTAATTGCCTGATAGTTGTCTCATCACGAACTGAGCCGATGAACTGTCGCATCACACCCAGACCACCCGTGATTGCAACAGATCCTTCATCGGGAGAAATATCTCCACAGATCATGCGAATGAGAGTTGTCTTTCCTGATCCATTGGGACCAATCAGTGCAACCTTTGCGCCATCCCCCACACGGAAAGAGACTTCGCTGAGCAGTACTCGACCATCAGAGAGTGAATACTCAACACCACTGACATCAATATGGCCCACTTAGATATCTCCTCTGCGAGCAACAGTGACTTTGGCGCGCTCCAACAAGAGATCATCGGATGGATAATCGACTTGATAAAGGGTCAAACCACGCGCAGGAAAGACGAGTGAATCTGAGACTCGTGCTTTATTTTCCAGGAGCTCTGCAATCCACTCCACAGGCTTTCGACCATCTGCAACGCAAACAATTGCTCCCACAAGATTTCTCACCATTGAATAGCAGAATGCATCTGCCACAACATCTGCAACCAACAAGCCCTCATCTGTGCGGATCCACTCATATTTTTCGAGTGTGCGAATTGTGGTTCCACCTTGCTTGAACTTACAAAAGGCGGCGTAGTCATGGGTTCCCAAGAGAAGAGTTGCTGCCTCATTCATCACCTTCTCATCGAGATGGCGATACCAAGGGGCCACATCAAATCGCTGGGCAGGGGTAATGACCTGATTATCATCAAGAATCTTGTAGGTGTATTTGCGGCGTAGGGCAGAAAATCGTGCATGAAAGCCAAGTGGTGCATCTGAAATATTGGTCACTCGCACATCTTCATCAAGGATGCGATTGAGTTTGTAGCGCAGATCCTTATAGCTCAATCCATCTGCAAAGGGAGTTTCAGGGATATCAATGTGAATAACCTGACCTGTTGCGTGAACTCCTGCATCAGTGCGCCCAGCAACTACTGAATCAACATCGTGGCGAGCAATACGCGAGATGACTTCTTCCACCATCTCTTGGACAGTGCGCTTGCCTGGCTGGCGTGCCCATCCTGAGAAGTTGGTGCCGTCATAGGCGATATCAATCCGTAAACGACGAAACCCACTCTCTGGGTAGAGAGTGGGTTCGGCCATTAACTTCTATTTCGCTAGTAGATGAGTAACGAATTACTTATCTGTAACGAGCTCGATCACTGCCATAGGAGCATTATCGCCCTTGCGTGGACCGATCTTTGTGATGCGTGTATATCCACCATCACGGTTAGCAAATGTTGGTGCAATCACTGTGAAGAGCTGGTGCACAACAGTCTTGTTAGAGATGCGTGCAAGTACTTCACGGCGAGCTGAAAGGTCACCCTTCTTACCGAAGGTAATCAGCTTCTCAGCAAGTGGGCGAAGACGCTTCGCCTTTGCCTCTGTAGTTGTGATCTTTCCGTGCTCGAACAACTGCTCAGCAAGCGTACGAAGAATCAAGCGCTCGTGTGATGGGCCTGAACCCAAACGTGGGCCTTTAG
>CALEZA010000037.1 GCA_937927965.1 uncultured Candidatus Planktophila sp. | reverse complement strand
CAGCGTCGCTTTTAGAAAGAGCTAATGTGATAAGGCCAGTAAATTGCTCAGGTGAATGCTCGATTGTCAGATCTTCGACATTGACCTGAGCAAGAGCACACTCCTCAAAGAGTGCAGCAAGTTGACCTGCCTTATCTTCAATTACGACAGGCAGATAGGTGTAATTTCGAGCCACACCACCGTGCTTTCCAGGAATTGCAGCCCTTCCCCGATTTCCCCGCTCCATGACCTTTTGACTCACAGAAGGATCTTCAAGACCATCAGCCAACTCATTGAGCTCGCCAGCAACCTTGCGAAGAAGTGGTGCGAGGGCGCCACTATTGGAACTCAAAATCTCCCGCCAAAGAAGTGGATCTGAAGCAGCGATTCTGGTGGTATCCCGTAATCCACCGCCTGCTAAATCCAGCCATTGGGGCTTGGCACCTTCTAGGTTTCCAGCCAGAATCGAAGAGAGAATCTGAGGAAGATGAGAGATAAGGGCGACTGCTTCATCGTGCTCAGTGGTGGATAGTGGGACGGCACTTGCTCCACACATTTGGATTACTTCCAAAGCAAGCGATAGGGAGTGAGCGTTAACCCCATCTGGCTCATAAATCCAAGCTCTGCCTTGGAAGAGATCTCCTCGAGCCGAACTCGCACCCCCCACTTCCCTACCTGCCATGGGATGAGCCAATACAAAACGCTCCAGAGGAAAGTCTGATGCTAAAACCTCAACTTTAACTTTATTCTTAACTGAGGATATATCCATAAATGTTGAATTGAGGTTTGATGAAATTAATCCTCGAATGACCTCAGAAATCGATGAAATCGGAGAAGCCAGAATTACGATATCTACTTCTTGATCTGAAGCAGGGCAACCCATCAAATCTTGAGCCAATTGAGCAGCCGAGGGCTGCTTATCCCCCATCGAAACATTGACCCCTGAGCGTCGTAGAGCAAGGCCAATCGAGGTGCCAATAAGGCCTGAACCTACAATTCGAGCGTGGGAAAGGGTCATTGGGATCACTGAGCTATATCGCGTCTGAGGGCTTTTGCACCGTAGAGGTAGATATGTGAAATCTCCGTAGATGCCAGATCTGTCTCAACATGGGCCATTGCACGAATAGTTCTCGGCAGAGCTCCTGGGACATCGATTTCCACTGCACAGAGTAAGGGAACCGCCTCAAATCCCACTTCACGAGCTGCAGCAGCTGGAAAGGCTGCATTTAAATCAGGGGTGGCTGTAAGAATGACCGAAATTACATTGGAAGGCGTCAAGGAGTTAGCTTGGAGGATCTGGGCCAGGAGTTCTTTTGTTCCAGCCGCGATTGAGGCAGGTGTGTTGGCTTCAACCTGAATAGCTCCCCTGATTGCTCTCACGGACATGGGCTAATCATACCCATATAAGAATCTCGCGCTCATATTATTTAAATTGTTTATCTATATGTCTATAAAAACATAAAAGAAAAACAGCACTCAATTTGAATGCCGTGCTGTCGATCTCGGAGAAAGCTTGTACTAAATGATGTTGATTTATCGATATTTTCAAATACAGTTTACGCATGCTAAAATCGATAAAACTATATTTATTTGGTGAATCTAGAAAATATACATTTGTCAATAAATGGTTTTATAGATTGTATATCGATTTATGGTTATAAATCTAAAGCTTTTTGCAGGCTTATTAATTCACCGTCATTAAGATCACGCCATCTACCTTCAAGAGTTTCACCCAGCGAGATAGGGCCGAACTTGGTTCGGATCAACCGAAGGACTTCTACCCCAATAGATTCCATGAGGCGTCGGATGATGTGATAGCGACCTTCGTGGATAGTCACCTCAATCCAGGTGGGAGATAGCTGCTTGAAGGCGAGGACCCTGGCCATTCCATCTTCTAGCTCAACACCGTTGAGCAAAGTCTTTTCTATGCCTGCTGGGAGCTTTCCATCAAATTCGATGATGTAGGTCTTTTCTAGTCCATAAGAAGGGTGGGTGGCTCTGAAGGTCAAATCTCCATCGTTAGTAAGCAGGATTAGCCCTTCTGAGTCTTTATCTAGACGACCCACATGGAAGAGGCGTTCGGTTCTAAGATCAATGAAGTCAGCTAGCGATGGACGACCATCTGGGTCGAACATGGTAGACAAGACGCCTCTCGGTTTATGAAGTGCAAGATAAGTTTTAGTCATTTGCTGAAAGATTGTCTCACCATCAACTTCTACATGAACCTTGACTGGGTCATATTTAGCCCCAAGCTCTCTTACGACACGACCATCGACCATAACTCTTCCTGAGATGATTAAATCGTCCGCTCCCCTACGGCTGGTCACTCCTGCATCTGCAATTATTTTATTGAGGCGAAGTTCTGGCATTTTAAGTAGTCCATTCTGCGGCTATCCATTTACGACAGTCAGCGTTACCCACACCATGCAATTGAGGTGCAGGCTGAAAGTATAGAGGCAAGGTTAGTCAGTTAGCGAATCAAGGATCTCATCGAGCCCGTCGATATCGGGCAGGTGAGGAGCAAGTGGTGGGAGATCTTCTAACCTATTGAGCCCAAGACGCTCAAGGAAGTAGCTCGTGGTTTTGTAGAGAATCGCTCCCGTCTCATTCTCTACCCCATACTCTTCGACCAGACCTCTGGTGATGAGCGTCTTCATGACGGCCTCAACATTGACCCCGCGGATAGCTGAAACACGAGCTCGAGAGACTGGCTGGCGATAGGCAATAACAGCCAAGGTCTCTAAGGCTGCCTGGGTGAGGCGATTTTGCTGGCCGTCTAAGACGAATTTCTCAACAGCTGGGGCAAATTCAGGGTCACTATAGAAGCGCCAGCCCTCATTGATTGATTTCAGAGTAAATCCGTGGCTTTCATATGAGCTTTGAAGGCGGTCAAGAGCATCTACAACCTGGTCGACGGTGACCTCAAGAACAGAAGCTAAGGTCAATTCTGTGACGGGCTCATCCACAACCATCAGGATCGCTTCAATAGATCGCCCAAGGGTCGCCTCATCAAAGATATGCGAGAGCTGACCCTCAGCCTCTACAGGATTGTGCTGCTCAGTCATCGTTTTCTCCTTCTTCTAAACCCTCAACCTCAACTTGAATCTCTTCCGTCTCATCCTCTGGAGCCTCAGGGAACTCCTCGCCTACGGGAATATCAAACTCACTGGAGGCAAGAATTTCACCCTCATCAGAGCCAACCCAGCTGATTTGAAGCTCGCCCAAGGCCACCACTTGTTCGAATCTCAAGGCTCCTTGGCGATAGAGGTCCAATAGAGCCAGGAATCGCGCTACAACGACCAAGGTTGAATCTGCCTCTGAGATCAAAGACCTAAAACTTAAGGTTCGACCCTTACGCAAGGCCTCGACCACTAGGCGTGACTCCTCCGCCACGCTCACAAGGGCGCTGTGGAGGTGCTCTACAGCGACCACAGGAGGGGTTTTAGGCGTTAAAACACGGTCTGCAATGGCCGCAAAGCGCTCAGGACCCACGCCTATGAGAACCTCTGGCAGCAGGCTTGAAAGGGCTGGATCTAACGCCACAATGCGTGGGAAGGACTTATCTGCAGCTGCTATCGCCTCTTGGAAGTGGCTTGCGATCTCTTTAAAGGCTCGGTATTGGAGCAAGCGAGCAAAGAGAATGTCGCGAGCCTCAAGAATAGCCAAATCCTCTTCATCTTCAATTTCTCCGCTAGGCAAGAGTCTGGCCGCTTTGAGATCGAGGAGGGTGGCGGCGATAACTAAGAACTCAGTGGCCTGATCAAGTCTCCAGCCCTCACCGGATGCTTCAAGAGCTCTGATGAAGGCGATGAACTCATCCGTGACCAGGCTGAGTGATACCTCAGTAATATCGAGCTTGTGGCGTGAAATGAGCTGCAAAAGCAGATCGAAGGGGCCATCGAAATTGTCGAGGTGCACGCTAAAGACGCCCTCTTTACCACTTTCAGGCGTGGTCTCAAGAGCGTCCTGCGCCTGGGTATCGACAATATCCACCCGCGAACCATACTTGCTTAGTTGCCTACTGGGCGCCAAGGCGCGTAGAGTCGCGCCACCTGCAGAAAGAGGTTTCTCGCTTGAACGCTAAATCGACATTTGAAGATGATGTAGTTACAGCCACATCGCTCTTTGGTGGAGCAACACAGAACTTCCCAGTTCCAGCTCCCATTACAGAACATGGTCAGGCAAAGGTCATCTCTATCTTCAATCAAAAAGGTGGAGTGGGTAAGACCACTACAACAATTAGCTTAGGCGCAGCGCTCGCAGAGTTAGGTCGTCGCGTTTTGCTCGTGGACTTTGATCCGCAAGGTGGGCTCTCGCTTGGACTTGGCGTTAACGCTCACCGTCTCCCACTTGAGAACACTGTCTACTACGCACTCTTAGCTCCTGATGCAAACATCGATCAGATCGTTCTCAAATCTTCTGTGGCTGGGCTTGATTTTCTACCTGCCAATAAAGATTTGGTGGGTATCGAAATGAAACTCTCCAGCGACATCTCAGGCCATCTCTATCTGAAGAAAGCGCTCGCTCCACTTCGCAACGAATACGATGTTATTTTGATCGACTGTCAGCCAACAATGGGTCGACTAGCTATCAATGCTCTTGTTGCATCGGATGAAATTATCGTCCCAATGCAGTGTGAAAACTTTGCGATGCACGGCTTTATTGAATTGTCGGAGAACATTGGAAAAGTGCGAGAGGTCTATAACCCCGATCTCAAGCTTGCCGGAATTATTGCAACGATGTTTGAGAAGAAAACACTCCATAACCGTGAGGTAATCTCACGAATCATTGAAGGTCACCCAGGCGTGGTTTTTGACACAATTATTTCCAAATCTATTCGCTTCTCTGAAGCAACAGTGGCTGGTGAACCAATCACTGCCTATGCAACTTCTTCTTCAGGAGCTCAGTCATATCGCAGATTAGCAAGAGAACTTATTGCACGAGGAGGAGCACGATGACCCGTAGAGCTAGCTTGCCAGGAGCAGATGAACTTTTTCGCAACAATGCCCCAGCACTGAGCGCTGTCCGTGAAGTTGCAGAAGAGGCGCCAGCTGTTCAGGCTCCATCTACTCCAATTGGGACTGCCCCTTCTAAGAGCAAGAAAGGTGTTCGTTCTATTCCTCGACGCCGAGTTACTGCTGCGGATAAATCACCATCGGGTCGTGAGCGTCACGATGAAAAGATCACCGTTTATCTCTCACCTGATGAACTATTTGACTTAGATCAAGCACGCCTCATGCTCAGAGGTGACTTGGGTCTTGCAGTCGATAGAGGTCGAATTGTTCGTGAATCTATCGCTGTGATCATTGCTGACCTTGAAGCAAAGGGTGATCAAAGCATTCTTGCTCGTCGTCTTCGCGGTATTTAAGCTCGTGGGTGTGCAAGTGAGTAACTCTCTCTCACCTTATCTATAGTAACCAGAGTGTAAATTTGTGTTGTTGTAACCGAAGCGTGACCTAAAAGTTCTTGCACTACTCGGATATCTGCGCCGCCATCTAACAGATGAGTGGCATACGAATGTCTAAATACATGCGGCGATACGCGACCTTTAAGTCCTGTCGCCTCGGCTGCTCGCTGGACAGTCTCCCAAGCACTCTGTCGAGTTAATCTAGTGCCTCGGTTATTGAGAAAAAGTGCCTTCTCATGGGTTGATTTCTTTGAAACAAGTATTGGGCGCAAGCGCACCAAGTAACTATCCAGGGCTTCAACAGCAAACTTTCCCAGTGGAACTAAACGCTCTTTAGAACCCTTTCCCCGAAGTTTGATGATCGTGATCTTCTCTCCATCGAGTAGATCACTCGAAATATCGCCGATATCAATGCCCACTAATTCTGCAACGCGAGCACCCGTTCCGTAAAGAATTTCTAGGATTGCTCTGTCGCGCAGTGTTGATGCCTCTGCTGGGTTATCTGTTGAGTTGATGAGCTTTGTTACTTCCTCAACGGTGAGAGCTTTAGGAAGTTTTCGAGCCAATTTGAATTGCGCGATATCCACTAATGGATTCTGCATTCCGAATTCAAAAGCGCAATATTTATAAAATGCTTTGAGTGCTGATGTGAAACGGTTGATTGATGATGGCGCTAAACCACCTATGGATAGATCTCCGACTATAGATGAGAAATCTTCCTCAGAGAGAGTATTGAAATCAAAGCCTCTCGAAGCCATTGCGAGAGAGAATTTCTCAAGGTCACGCGCATAACTCGAAATAGAGTTTGGAGCTAAACCCTTTTCTATGAGTAGATACTCAAGAAAAGATGTGCGAGCTATTTCAAATTGAATAGCCATGGGCTACAGCAACTGCCTCATAGCAAATCTTTCCATCATGCACATTCAATCCCTTGGCAAGTGCGCTATTGGCTGCACATGCCGCCTCCCAGCCAAGATTGGCAATAGATAGCGCATATGGAAGAGTCGCATTAGTGAGAGCGTAGGTTGATGCAACTGGAACTGCGCCAGGCATATTCGCTACACAATAAAAGACAGCATCATGAACTCGATAAGTCGGTTCAGCATGTGTTGTTGGTTTAGAATCTTCAAAGCAACCACCTTGGTCGATTGCGATATCGACCAGAACGGCTCCTGGCTTCATGCCTTTTACTTGTTCATTTGTAACAAGCTTCGGCGCTTTTGCGCCATGCACAAGAACTGCACCAACAACGAGATCCGCAGCCTTTACCTCGCGATCAATTGCATGATAGGTAGAAGCCAAGGTTTTGATTCGACCTTGATAGAGGGAGTCGATATATGCAAGGCGTGGAAGAGAGCGATCTAGGACGGTCACATCCGCGCCCATGCCCATTGCAATGACTGCCGCATTAAGACCTGCAACGCCACCGCCAATAACTACTACCTTGCCAGGTGCAACACCAGGCACTCCCCCTAAGAGAACACCTCGACCACCGTGAGGTTTTTGAAGTGCAGTTGCTCCCACTTGAGCTGCAAGACGACCTGCGACCTCACTCATTGGGGCAAGTAGTGGAAGGGTTCCATTGAGTTCAACAGTCTCATATGCAATAGCGGTTGTTCCACTCTTAAGAAGTGCATCGGTGCAAGGCTTGCTTGCAGCCAGGTGTAAGTAGGTGAAGAGAATCTGTCCCTTACGAAGACGGCTGTACTCGGCTTCGATTGGCTCCTTCACCTTCAAGATCAGATCAGCATCTTTCCAAATCTTCTCAATATCAGCTTCAATTGAGGCTCCAGCTGCTACGAAGTCTGCATCTGTGATTGCTGAACCCAGACCTGCGCCCTGCTCCACTACAACCTTATGCCCAGCACGAACAAACTCTGAAACACCGTCTGGAGTAAGAGCTACGCGAGACTCATGAACTTTGATTTCCTTAGGGACTCCGACGAGCATGCTTAGCCTTTCTTAGCGATAGCGGCCTTGATTAAACCGCTAAAGAGTGGATGTGGTCTTGTGGGACGCGAGCGAAGTTCTGGGTGAGCTTGTGTACCGACATAGTATGGATGCACAGCACGAGGTAATTCAACGAATTCAACGAGATTCTTCTCTGCAAAAATTCCTGAGAAAGTGATTCCAGCGGCGGCAATTTGATCACGGAACTTATTGTTAACTTCATAACGATGGCGATGGCGCTCAGAAATTTCCGTGGAGCCATACACCTCAGCAACAATCGAACCAGGTGTGAGCTGGGCCTTATAAAGTCCAAGGCGCATAGTCCCACCCATATCTGCTTGCCCCGCCACGATTGATTCCTGATCGCTCATGGTGGCGATTACATGTGTTCCGCTCTCAGGGGTGAACTCTGCAGAGTTAGCATCCTTAATGCCTGCAAGATTTCGAGCAGCTTCAATCACCATACATTGAAGACCAAGGCAAAGACCCAGCGTTGGAATCTTGTTCTCTCTTGCAAACTTAAGAGCACCTAATTTGCCTTCAATACCGCGAATGCCAAAACCACCTGGAACGCAGACAGCATCTACTTTTCCGAGTTCAGCTGCAGCGCCTTCAGTAGTTTCACAGTTATCGCTTGGGATCCACACAATTTCAACTTTGGCATCATTTGCAAAACCTCCAGCGCGAAGAGCTTCAGAGACTGACAAATATGCATCAGGCAGATCTATGTATTTTCCAACGAGACCCACTCGAATATGATGTTTAGGGTTATGCACCTTATCGAGAAGATCATCCCACTCTCCCCACTGGACTTCATGGCCACCAAGGTTGAGACGATTGACAATGTAAGTATCGAGACCTTCGCTATTGAGTACTTTAGGAATGTCGTAGATAGATGGTGCGTCAACTGCAGCAACAACAGCTTCTTGGTCCACATCGCACATTAAGGAAATCTTCTTCTTGATTCCTTCAGGTATTGGACGATCACAGCGCAATACGATTCCATCGGGCGCTATACCGATGCTTCGAAGGGCTGCAATACTGTGCTGAGTTGGCTTTGTCTTTAACTCACCTGATGGTCCGATATATGGAACTAAAGAGATATGGAGATAGAAGACATTATCGCGACCTACTTCTTGACGAATTTGGCGAGCTGCTTCAAGGAATGGCTGAGATTCGATATCGCCAACAGTTCCACCAATCTCGGTTATCACCACATCAATATCTGGTGAATCATTACCGAGCATGCGCTCTTTAATCTCATTGGTGATGTGAGGAATTACCTGAACTGTTTCACCTAGATATTCACCACGACGCTCGCGTGCAATCACACGGGAATACACCTGGCCAGTGGTGACATTGGCAGAGCCTTCGAGATTTCTATCCAAGAAGCGTTCGTAATGTCCGATATCGAGATCAGTCTCAGCGCCATCATCTGTTACGAAAACCTCTCCATGCTGAAATGGATTCATCGTGCCAGGATCGACATTGAGATATGGATCGAGCTTTTGCATTGTGACTCGAATACCGCGGGCTACTAGTAGGCGACCTAAACTTGATGCAGTCAGTCCCTTGCCCAAACTTGAGGCTACGCCTCCTGTAACGAAGATGTGTTTGGTGACATGTCCATGGCTCGCGTCTTTTTGGCTCATGGAAGTCGAACCTATCATCTTGAGAGGGCTTCTCCTCGCATGGCGAGCAGTTCCCGTGCGTGTTCTAGCGCACTCGATGACTCTTCCAACCCTGCCAGCATGCGGGCAATTTCCTCTATACGGGCCTTCTCGGAGAGTTTCTCCACCCCTGACTCAACTATCGCTCCATCGCTTCTCTTGGCCACCTTAAAGTGGGTATCAGCCCATGCAGCCACCTGCGGTAGGTGGGTAACAACGATCACCTGAGATTTCTGGGCGAGCAGATGGAGGCGGCGGCCAACTTCAATAGCTGCTTTTCCACCAACGCCTGCATCAACTTCATCAAAGATATAAGTGCCCACTGGATGAGTTGCGGCTATTACCACTTCAAGAGCCAGCATGATACGAGACATTTCACCACCACTTGCACCCTTACCAATCGCAACCTTGGATGCAGTTGAGTGAGCCTTTATGGAGATCGCAATCTCATCACAACCAAAGGCTGTGAAATCAGATTCCTTGAGAGCTCCTTCATATTCTGGGGTGACTACATCAATAATTAATTCTGTGTGTGGCATCGAAAGATGCGAGAGTTCTTCAGAAACTGCAGATGAAAGTTCGGTACTCGCACTAATTCTTGCCTCGGTAAGATTCTTGGCAGCTGAAAGCAGTGCTGCTTTAATCTTTGCTAGTTCTCCTTCTAGTTCTGCTATTCGCTCATCGCCACCTTGCAAATCGGCAATAGTCTCCTTGGCGGCTTTAGCGCGAGCTGCTATTGCAATAAGAGCTTCATCTAAATCTGGAATACTCTTCTCGAACTTCTTAACAAAGGAAGTTAGTTCAGCTCGTCGCTCCTGTAGTTGGTTAAGCTTGCCCGGATCTGCCTCTAGCGAAGACAGATATGAAGCCAAATCGCGTTGAGCCTCATCTAGCGAGTAGTAACTTTCAGATACAAGTGAGGCTATTTCATCGAGTCGTGAATCTCTTCCCTTACTTGCCTCAAGAAATCTTTTGGCAGCTCCTAGTGCCTTAAGAGCTCCTGATTCCTCATCAGTGGCCGCCTCGAAGGCACCTCCTGCTGCTATACGAAGATCTTCAACACTGGAAAGGCGTGATATCTCATCAGCATTACTTGAAAACTCACCTCTGGTGGGCTTGAGTTTTGACCAAGAAGAGAGAAGTTCTTCAATCTCTTGAATCTGGCCATCTCTGGCAGATGAAGCAGCCTTCATGGACTTAATACGAGCTTTAAGATCGTTGTAAGCGGAGTAAGACTCTTCATAATCGCTCATCGCCTTAGCAATAGTCGCTCCTCCGAATCGATCAAGGAGTTCTCTCTGCCTAGCAGGTTTGGTTAATTGGAGATTGGCTGATTGGCCGTGAATCTCAATCAGGTACTCAGATAACTGTGCGAGAACACTTGCAGGAACTGTGGAACCGTTACATAAAGCTTTACTCTTGCCATCGGCGTTGACTGAGCGTGAAAATATGAGAGATCCATCTTCAATCTGACAATCGGCATCAGAGAGTGCGTTTTCAAATTCAGGAGAGATCGCATCTAATTGGGAAAATGTAGCTGAAGTTGTGAGTCGATCAGCACCTGACTTAACGAGTGAACTATCTGATTTACCGCCAAGAACCAAGTTCAGAGCAGTCAAAATCATTGTCTTTCCTGCGCCTGTCTCACCAGTCAGAACATTGAGACCAGGACCAAATTCTAAATGTGATTCCTCAATAATTCCGAGATTTCGTATAGAGATCTCTTCTAGAAAACTACGATCACTCACCACGCCATCCTTCAACAGGAAGTTTGAACTTAGCTACCAATCTATCTGTGAAAAGTGTTGGCTTTATGTGAGCTAATTTAATTGTGTTGGGATTTCGAGTGATAATTACTCGATCACCTGCAACCAGCGGCAACTTACGCAGCGCATCCGCCGAAAGAAGTGCAACTGTCGATTCCACAGTAACGACGATCTCGGATTTGGTAGAAATTACCATTGGACGAGAAAAGAGGGCGTGAGCTGAAATTGGCAGCAATACAAAGGCATCAATTTCAGGCCAGAGAACAGGTCCGCCTGCACTAAAGGCATAGGCAGTAGAACCAGTAGGGGTAGAACAAATCAATCCATCGCATCCCCAATGAGACAGTGGGCGATGATCAATTTCAACGAAGAGTTCCACCATTGTTGTTGAATCTCGCTCTACGGTAATTTCATTTAGAGCCCACCCGCTAGAGACTTCCACCCCATCTCGATGAACTGAGTAACTTAAAACCATTCTGTTTTCATGGAGATAGCTTTTATTGACAACGCTCTCAGCAATTGCCTGCAGCGAAGGTTTTTCAACCTCAGCCATAAATCCCACATGACCCAAATTGATTCCTAGTAATGGAATGCCTTTATCGAGTGTGTATTCAGCTGCTCGAAGAATTGTTCCGTCGCCACCAAGGACAAGAACTACTTCAACATCTGCCAGACTCTCAAGAGGAAGTTTTGCTACTCCATCAATGGAGACATCGGAGGCTGTATAGAGATCAAACTCCTTGGCTTTGAGAATTGATGCCAACTCACGAGCGGCGCTAACAGCCTCGTCACGAGATGGATTAATGGCAAGTACTACACGACGATTGCTCATGCTGGACCATCTGCTATCGCTTGGTCGAGTGCACTCTCGCTGATTTCTGGTGCACCTCGACGCAGCCAGAGGAAATACTCAACATTTCCGGCAGGTCCTGGAAGTGGACTAGCCGCAATGCCCATAGTGCCCAATCCAACATCGTATGCTGATTCTGCAACATCGAGGACAGCGGATTTGCGAAGCGCTGGATCGCGAACAACGCCACCTGCACCTAACTTCTCCCTGCCAACTTCAAATTGTGGTTTTACCATCAAGACGAAGTCAGCATCAGATCGTGATACGGCAGCAAGGGCAGGAAGAACTAATGAAAGTGAGATAAAACTTAAATCTGCAACAACGAGAGAAATTTCCTCGCCAACTTGATCGCCTGTGAGGTGTCTGATGTTTGTGCGATCTAGGACCTTGACTCGCTCATCTGTGCGAAGTTCCCACGCTAATTGACCATAGCCAACATCTACTGCCACAACCTTTGATGCCCCTCTTCTTAGAAGAACATCAGTGAAACCACCAGTGGACGCACCCGCATCAAGACAGACTTTGCCTTCGACAACTACTTCAGTGAACACATCGAGAGCTCCTGCAAGCTTGTATCCACCGCGTGAAACGAAATCATCGCGGTCACCTTGCAAGACAATTGATGTTTCAGCATCAACCTGAGTCGCTGGTTTGGTAGCAGGAATTCCATTAACAAGCACCGAGCGAGACTCAATTAAGTCAGCAGCTTGCTCCCTTGAGCGTGCTAGCTCACGGCGAACAAGTTCAGCATCTAAACGAGTCTTCATAGTTAATCCATTCGCACATTGTGCGATTTAGAGCCCATCGATTGAGGTAAGTGTCTCTTGCAACTTCTTATGAAGAGTCTCAAATCGGACAGCATGCTCAGTGAGATCACTAGCATCGATTTCTTCAAGTTCTAAGCGGACTCCATCGACTATTGACTCTTGGCTTTGAGATGCATTCGCTTCACTCATCACTTACTCACTTTCTTCTTCACAGGTGCTTTCTTCTTTGCGACATTTGTTGAGTCGACTTTCTTGACTGGAGATTTCTTCACTGGTGCTTTCTTATTCGCCTTCTCTAGCTGAGTAACTCGATCCAAGAGGAGCTCATACTCATCTCTTTTCACAAAGCCCATCTTGGCAACAGCTAACTCAACTTCTTCTGCAATCTTTGCCTTAACAGATTCAGCACCTTCTCGCGCCCATTCATTAAATGCGGAGGCAACTTCGGTGGGAGTCCTCTCCCCTTCACTCAAGGCGTTGAAGTAGCCTTTAAGGGTCGAGAGAAACTCACTCGCTGATGCTGGGCGCTCTGCCATGAGGCTAGAGTAACGCTTTTATCCTCTAAAGCCGCGTGATGGTCTCTGCCTGCACCTGCCAACGACTGGCAAGACCTGATGGGCTTTGCCAGAATCGGCGATGCACAGAGCCTGACACTTCAACCCACTCGCCCGCCTTTAACGAAAGTGCTCGGCGCCTTGGCCCTGAAGACCAAGCGCCAACATCTAAGGTATCAACACCCTCGCGCTCTGCACGAGTAATGATCAGCCTAAATTCAACAACTTTATCGCCACTTGGAAGCTCTCTTGTAGTAGGCGAACCTGAGACCCTTCCCCTAAAAAGACAATCATTGAGAGATAGATCCTTCTCCTGACTTTGCAACTTCTTTGCCATCACATCTTCCCTTCATGTAAGGAAGAGATGATGGTCTATAAGCACAATGTGCGGGTGAAGAGATTGAAAATCTGTGGATTACTTCTCAGCTCTTTCGGCTGCATCTGTCTCTTCATCTTCATCGAGTAGAGCGCACTTAGCAAACCACTCACGCGCTTCCTCAATGCGGCCAGCTGCCTCTAGAGCATCTGCATATGCGTACCGGATTCGTAGCGACCAAGGCTCACGATCATTTTGAAGTTCACGACACTGAAGTGTGACTACTGCTGCATCAAACTCACCAAGATCACGGCGAGCTCCTGCTGCAACGATTCTCATCTCAACTTCTTCAGATTTTCCAAGTCGAGAAACCTCTGGAGAACCCGCCATTTTCAATGCTTTCAGAGGATTACCTAGACCTCTCTCACAATCTGCCATGACTGGCCAAGAAGTCACATCTCCCGAAATACGAGATGCAGCGCGAAGTTCTTTCAATGCAATCTCATAATGTCCTGCTCTATATGCTGCATATCCCGCTGTCTCACGAACAACTGCGAGGCGTCCTGCATGATAGGCGGCAGCTGTTGCATGTTTATGTGCAAGCTCTGGATCAATATCCATATAGAGATTGACGCAGACCATATGTCTGGCAACTACCTTCGCATTCTCTGCAGAAAGTGAGAGTAATTCTGCTCGAACGCTCTTCTCTAACTCTTCACCTGTGACATCATCAGGAATATCAGGTTCAAAGATTCGAGGACGAACTCGTGAGGGATCTCGTTCAATAGGTGTGGGTCTAAAGCCACGAGGATCTGATACTGAACGACCATCAGAAACATTACGAGTTGCACCTGCGCGATCATCTCTACCACCACGACCAGGACGAGATTCACCTGGACGAGAAGGGCGTGAAGATGAAGGACGACCTGATGATGGACGACCTGATGATGGACGACCCGAAGATGAAGGGCGACCGTCGCGCTTGGGTCTATCGTTTCTATCGTTCATAGCTCTCTCCCATCGAGTGCAGTGAAATCTCGTACTCTTCTTAACTCTTTTTGATTGATTAAGAATCTCACGAGAAATAAAAAAGGGCGCTCACATTGCTGTAAGCGCCCTTTTATTAAATGAAGTCCGGCATCGTTCTACTCTCCCACAAGGTCACCCGTGCAGTACCATCGACGCTGTGAGGCTTAACTTCCGGGTTCGGAATGGGACCGGGTGTTTCCCTCACGCTATGGATGCCGAAACGCTATTGAGTTTTGGACGCAAGCTCATAAAGTAAGTCTGATCAAAAATTAATTTGATCTTCTTATTCATGGCTCTCGACCGTATCTCGAGAACCACACAGTGGACGCGTAGCAACTTTGTAGTTAAATCCTCGGCCTATTAGTAGTGGTCAGCTCCAAGCCTTACGGCTCTTCCACTTCCACCCTATCAACCCAGTAGTCTAGCTGGGGGCCTTACTTGGTAAACCAATGAGAAACCTAATCTTGAAGCGAG